>DCHC01000015.1:0-1478 GCA_002314755.1 Faecalibacterium sp. UBA1762
TACACACAATTTCGGACTTGACTGCTTTTGGAAATAAACAAAAGAAAAAACGGATGGTAAATGCCATCCGTTCATCGGTTATAAATTAATAGAATGTGGCAACTTCTTCATCGGGGGCGGAGCTGCGTATCACCTGCTTTGCGGTTAGTACAGGCCCCTTGCTACCGTATATTTTATGGTTGGCAATGTGTATACCGGCCTCTATAATGACCCAGTCCCGCATCTGTAGTGTTTTGGCACTGTCCCAGTTACAGGCAAGACCCGCATAGGTAATGTCATTGGCGCAGCAGGTCATAACATGCCGCCCCACAGCAAAGGAATTTTCCGGAAATTTTGGGTTGGTGGCGACAATACCTTTAAAGCGGACGGTCTTTCCTTCGTATTTTTTCATGTCATCGGTCAAATCCCGATACCATAGGGCGTAATCCCGGTCGGCAATTTCAATGACCGGCGCTTCTATATCAAAGGGTAGGGGATCTTCAATATCGTCGTACTGTACTTCGCCGCGGATATTTTCGTAGGCAATGTCTGCCTGACGGGTGATCCCGCGTACGATTTTGTGTAGCGGCATGGTATCCATCCCGTCCGGAACCCGGTTAAAGACTACCAGCTCTGCCTGCTGGAGCTTATCGACTACCAACGAACGCATGTTGGCATTGTAGTTTTCAAAGGTGGAAGCGTCCGCGAACATAAAGTTCTGGTACAGAATCCAGGTCTGGGGCAGGGCACCGGTCAAGGCGACCATGGGCCACATGCCATTGTATTCGACAACCACCCGACGAATGGCATATTTTTGCTGTAGCTCAGCAAGATAAGCCGCAGTCAGCTGCTCTGGCTCTTCTACAGTCACAAGGCGGACATCCTTACTGGCAAAGGCAGCGGGGTCATATTCTTCGATACCCTCTTCGCAGACCAATAGCAGAGTGCGCTCACCGCTGTTAAAGCGGGGGTCACACAGGGTCTCCTGTATATATCTGGTTTTCCCGGCCTCTAAAAAGCCGGTAAACAGATACACGGGAATTTCCAAATTCATAGGCATGGACGGTTCCTCCCAATCAGCACAAAAATCAAACGCGGAACAGTTGCTTTAAAGCTTCCTCGTTCAGCTTGCTGCCGATCACGCAAAGACGGCCAAGCACGGCCGCACTGCCGGTACGCACATCTGCTTCGCCGGGGACATGGTCAAAGTGAATCCAGCTGCCGTCCTGTGCAGCGACAATGCCCTTAGCGCGCAATACGACACCGTATTTTTCGGCGTTATCCAGCAGGGTCAAGGCAGCACGAATCTCCTCCGCGGTGAATTTACGGGCGGTTTCGGTGCCCCAGCTGGTAAAGACCTCATCTGCATGGTGGTGATGATGGTGGTGACCGCAGCTGCATTCGCCGTTTTCGTCATAATGGTGATGGTGGTGATGCTCGTGCCCGTCTTCATCGTCGTCATCGTGGTGATGGTGATGATGCTCATGTTCGTCTTCATC
>DCHC01000015.1:1554-38115 GCA_002314755.1 Faecalibacterium sp. UBA1762
TCATCGTGGTGATGGTGGTGATGCTTGTGTCCGTCTTCATCATCGTCATCGTCGTCATCGTGGTGATGGTGGTGATGCTCGTGTCCGTCTTCATCATCGTCATCGTCGCCATCATGGTGATGGTGGTGATGCTCGCACTCGCACTCATCGTCGTCATCATCGTCATGGTGGGCAGCTTCGGCGGCAAGACGTTCCAGCTCTGCGGCTAAAGTATTGCGCCGCTCCATAGCTTCCAGAATCACTGTGCCGGAAAGCGCTCCCCAGGGGGTGGTGATAACGGTGGCGTCGGTGTTATGCTCCCGCAGCAGGGCGACAATAGCTGCCAGCTTTTCTTCTCCCATGCCATCGGTACGGCTTAAGACGATGCAACCGGCGTGCTCAATCTGGTTATTGAAAAATTCGCCGAAATTTTTCATATACATTTTGCACTTGTTGGCGTCGGCGACGGTAGTAAAGCTGTTCATCTCCACACCGTCCACCTTCAGGTTCTGTACGGCACGGATGACGTCACTCAGCTTGCCTACGCCGGAGGGTTCGATCAAAATGCGGTCAGGATGGTAGGTCTCCAGTACCTTTTCTAATGCCTCGCCGAAATCGCCCACCAAAGAGCAGCAGATGCATCCGGAATTCATCTCGGTGACTTCGATGCCGGCATCTTTCATAAAACCGCCGTCAATACCGATTTCGCCGAATTCATTTTCAATCAATACCAGCCGCTCTCCGGCAAAGGCCTCCTGAATCAGCTTTTTGATTAGGGTCGTTTTGCCGGCACCCAGAAAACCGGAAAAAATATCAATTTTTGTCATAGTAATCATCTCTTTCTTGTTATTTCACCCTCATAAAAAGATGAGGTTATCAGGATATTCCTAAAGGAAAGCATTCGCTCGACGTATTATTATACCCTGCCATAACCAAAAAAACAAGCCCTCGTTATGCAAAAAGCAAGCCATTAACGCAAAAAACAGAGAAAACCGGCGGTGGGGCACGGACAACTTTTGCGCGAAAGAAAAGGTACGGAGCGCCGTCACAAAAGGAGCGGCTATTCCGTACCGTATTCATAGGACGACAAGCTTATTTTGCAGTCCCGGGCAGCTCTTTCCACCAGAAAGCTGCCCAGAGCAAAGGCTCCTCAGACTGATTGATCACAGTGTGCCAAACACCGGGACGCACTGTAATGACAGTGCCCGGGCTGACCTTGTAAACCTTGTCATCCAACTCCATCAGACCCTCTCCACGGTAAAAGGTAAACAGCTCCTGATTCTCTTCGTGAACATGCTTATCCATAATGCCGGGGTGATCCAGATATCCCCAGGAATGCCCGAACGGGGTGGGAAAATCCTCCGGAACCATCGGAGAGGCTAAAATGGTATCCTCGTGGGCTAAGAATGCTTTTTCGGGGTCAAAGGGAAAATAGTTTTCAATTTTACTGTCTTGCATATCTGATACTCCTTTGCAGAATGGGTTTTACCGGCCGGTCAGGTCGGTAAGGATAACTGTTAAAGCTTGGGATAACCAAAGGTATTGACCAGAAAATTGGTGTGGGCATGACTGGTGGCGAAGTCACCTGGAACAGCCTTCAGAACAATGTCGCCTGTGGCGTCGGGGATGCGAAGCATACGGTCTTCCATACTGTAAACCCTCTCTTTCGGAAAGCATTAAAGATTGTCGGCGGAAGCGGTCTGCTGAAATGTTTTTCGCATTTTGTCCGATAGATAACCGGGAAAGGAGTCTTCGTACCGACGGGGTAGGCCATAGCATCAAAGGGTACGGACTCACTATCCGTTACAAACAGTATATAGTATACTTCTCGATATAGTATACTTCTCGAAAATTCAATTTATTAACAGGGCAAATCGGGGAGACTCTTTTGTGAAAAATTACAAACTATATCCATTATCGTGCGAATATACGGAATGAACATCCGATAATGCAAAAGCATCGTCAGACCTCAGTCAGAGGTTCCACCGACATGTTCGCACACTCCTCAAACAAAAAGCCGTTTTCGCCCAGCTTTTCGTGAGCGCCACCTACACTGTCGATTTTGTGCCAGCGGTTATTCTTAAAGGTCAGATTCCGGGTGTTGCGGGCGTATACGATGCGGGGGGTATCCTGTTCAAACAGGCAATTCTCTACGGTAAAGCCGGAATGATACAACAGATTTTCTCCCTTGGGAAGCATGGGGACAAAACTGATTGCGGCACCTGCCGTATAAGCACTGTCGGAAAAACGGCATCCCCGCACAGTGACATTCTGTACGCACCCGCTTTCAAACCAGCTGCCGGCGTCTCCGCTCATCTCAATTGCGCTGTACATGTTGGAAAAGCTGCAATCTTCGATAAGTACAGGTTTGCAGGTGGAGATCAGAAAACCGCGAGGCCGGTTCCAGCCGACTGTGCATCCACGGATCGTGACGTTGGGCATGCAGGTGTAGTTTTCTACACCTAGACCGATAGCGGCAGCAGAGGGCAGAGGCTGAGTCAGCTGAATACGGATCAGCTGCTCGTTGATAAGCGCAGCATCCTTTACTGTTGCTGTGGCAATGCGGGTCAAGGTGCGCCGCTCCACCAGAGCAATTTCATCGCCGGGGCGGTAGGGCAATACACCGTGCTGCTGAAAATGCATCAGTTGTACGGTCATGGTATCCGGGGCTGGAAAATCCTTGATGACAGTATAAATGCCATGAATATTTCCGGCGTCATCCAGCATGTGGGTAAAGCTGCAGTCCTCCAGCAACAGATTGCCGCTGCAGTGGACAAAGTGGGTGGCGTCTGCATTGACGGTCAGCAGACGGTCACCGCACAGCCCGGTTTTCACTCTGCGCAGGGTGATATTTTCGCACAGCTGGCCGATGACACCCATGGAGGCACTGTGGTACAGAGTGATATCTTCCAACAGGGTATCGGTGCTATTCTGCAGGAAGAAACCCGGATAGTCCCGCTTGCTATGGGTGCATACCCAATAGTTGCCGACGGTGTGGCCGGTAACGCCGTGCAGACGGACGGCACCGTCAGGCAACAGCTCGGCACGGACGGTACGAGTCATAAAATCCAGGAAATTGGCTTCCTTGGGTGCGTGCCAGCGCATCAGATAGGGGTCGCCGGCAGGTATGCGCTTTTCGGCGTCAAACTCGGTGACCAGCAGGGTCATCTGCTCCAATCCACGGGAGCTGATGCCACTCTCCGGATCAAAGAAGATCAGTACGCCGTCCTCCACCGTAAAAGGGTATTCCTCTGTAAAGGTCAAGTCGGTATAGTCTTCTCCACATCGGACGATTTTGCCCTGTGAGTAGAACGGGCGGACATAATCCACTGAAACGCCGCGCACCGTGACATTGCTGCAGCCGTCAAGAATAAAAGGGGAGATGCCGCCATGGAAAACAAGGTCAGCGCCTTGACCGTCTACGGTCAAGCCGTCAAAGCCGATCAGAGGAAAAGCGACGGGTTTGCGGCCGCCGTCGTTGTTAGAGGGCCAATACTCCCTTACGGTTGCATGGTCCGGCCAAAAGTGGTAACAGCCATCGCCTAACACCAGGGTGGCGTTTTGCTGTCCGCGGCAGGCAAAAAGCGCCTCCAGCACGGCAGGGGTTGAATTACCGTTTTCCGCCAGATGCAGATAGTCCTTCAGATAGATGTTCATCCTGTTGCATTCCTTTCCTTTTTAAAAAGCTCTGTCACAACTGCAGCAAGCTGCGGTAACAGAGCTTTTTCTCTTTTGAAATCCGTACAAAAACAATTCAGATTTTGCGCACGGAAATCTGTACAATGTTGTGAGATACGACCTGTTCATCAAAATCCAGCAGATAACCGAAAACAAGCTCACCGCCCTGTTCGGTCAGATTACAGCGAATCTCGTCGGCAGTGATGCCCAGAGAGAATGCGCCGGCGCCGCTGTCATAATGGCAGATATGACGGATGTCTTTTTCTATGGTCAGTTGACTTTGGGCGGCGCCAAATCGCAGCATACCCACCTTGTTGCCGGATAAATCCGCCTTGATGGTAGTGGTGCAATCGGCGTAACCGGTTGCCTCTGTTTCTTTATAGGTAATATAGGAGCTGCGGTCTTTCAGACAAAACTCTCCTTTGGTAGCCAAAGAGATATGCTCTTTTTCTCCGGCGGCCTCCTGGATGCTTTCCACCCGGATTAAGTACTCTTCCCGAATCTGGCGCAAACCGTACCTCCCTTTTCGCTGTGATGTAAAATGACGATAAATCAAATGAATTGTTGCGTTCCGGTCACCGCTTCAGCAAAGGCGGCGGCATCCACTGCGGTGACCCCGGATAAGGGCGCGCCGAGCAGAGCAGCGGCATTGGCGGAAAAGGCCTTCGCATTTCCGCTGACAAAACAACGGATCTTGCCCTCACGACTGCGCAGATCCAAAGTCGGGGCAGGACAATCGGCGAGCAAAGCGGCGGCGGCCTCCCCGGCAGAGTCGATCAACTGCAGCTGTCCGTCAGAAAGCTTTTTAATCAACGGAGCGATCAGGGTATAATGAGTACACCCTAAAATCAAAGTGTCACAGCCGGCGGCGAGAACAGGAATCAGATACTCCTGCACAGCCGCGACCATCTCATTGCCGGTTGCCTTGCCACCCTCAATTAGCGGTACCAGACTGGGACACGGTAGGGCGACAGGCTGTACCGTTTGATCTTTTGCGGTGAGAGCTGAAACATAGCTGCCGCTTCGAATGGTGGCTTCGGTGGCCCATATTCCGATTTTTTTGTTTTTGCTTACCTGCAGGGCGGCGTCGGTAGCAGCCAGTACAACCCCCTGACAGGGTAGCGGAAGCGTTTCCCATTCCTCGGCGGGCAGCACCGAGCTGATGGTCCCGCAGGCGATGAGGATGCGATCCACCCCTTTAGACTGTAAGAAACGGATGTTTTGATGGGCAAAACGGATCAGCTCGGTCCGATCTCTGCCACCATAGGGAACACGGGCAGTATCTCCGAAATAGATATAATCGTTCCAGGGCGCCAGAGTCTGCAGACGACGCAGACCGGTCAAACCGCCCAAACCGCTGTCAAAAACACCGACAGTCAGCGAAGAGTCGTTTTCGACAGGCCGAGCTATCTTCCTATCGATTGAATTCATCGGTTGCAGCTCCGCTTTTGCACAGCTTTCCGATGGGCGCTACGCTCTTCGGCAAGGGCAATCAGTTTGCACAACAGTTCGCGGCAGGCAATGCCTTCATGTGCCATCAGCTTGGGGTACATGCTGATGGGGGTGAAGCCGGGCAGGGTGTTGATCTCATTAATCAAAACCGTACCGTCCTCACGTACAAAGAAATCACAGCGGGACAGACCGCTGCAGCCCAGTGCGGTATATGCTTTCCGTGCCAGGCGGCGCACCTCCATCAGCTGTTCCCGCTCAATGTGGGCAGGAATAACCGTTTTGCTCTCAGAAGAGACATATTTGGCGTCATAATCATAAAACTCTGCTGCCGCCAATACCTCGCCGGGGGTGCTTGCCAGCAAGCTGGCTTCGCCGTTTTCGGCGTTGCCCATCACGGCACATTCCACCTCGTGACCGACAACGGCCTCTTCAAATACGATCCGGTCGTCATGCCAGGCGGCAAGCTCTACGGCAGCGCGCAGCTGTTCTTTATCGGTTGCTTTAGTTACGCCCACACTGCTGCCGGCGTTGGCAGGCTTGACAAAAATGGGATAGTGCAGTTTTTCTGCCAGACGTGCCTCGATTTCATCAAAACGGTCTATATCGGCAGTGGTCATCCAGTCCCACCTGCAGTGGGGAACACCGGCTGCGTCAAACAGGGTATTGGTGACAATCTTATCCATGCAGGTGCTGCTGGCCAAAACTCCGCAGCCCACATAAGGAATACCGGAGATTTCCAGCAGACCCTGGACGGTGCCATCCTCTCCGTTACGACCATGCAGCCAGGGCAAAACCACATCCACATACATAGTGGTATAGGCATCGCCCTCTTTAATCATGATGCCGTGTACGCTGCGGTCAGGGCTGATAATTGCCTCGCAGCAGCCTTCGTTCTGCTCCCAGGCGCCGGAACGCATCTCATCGGTGGAACCGGGAAAGTACAACCAGCGGCCGTCCTTGGTAATGCCGATGGGCAGCGCCTCACAGTCATCGGGCAGGTTTTCTACAGCACAGGCAGCTGAAACACGGGAGACCTCATGTTCACTGGATACACCGCCGAACAAAACAACAACTTTTTTCTTCATAACGAATACTTCCCTTCTAAGATAAAGGATAAAACCGTCTGACATTATAATATGCGAAACAGAACCGGCGGTTCATACCAAAAGATGCCTGCCGCATTGCTGTATCAAAAAGACAGTTTTGAAAATACCAAATGATCACAAATCGGCTTTTATGGACGAATCACAGGTAGATATTATCATAGCACAAAAAAGGGCCTCTGCAAAGAGGAAAAACGCGGTGCAGAGGTATTTTTTACAAGTTTTTACCGGAAAAAATGACAGAAGCTAACTTACATAGGAGATGGGATGCCAAAACCCAAATGAAAACTGCAAAAATACGCAAAATATTGAAAAGAAGGAAAATAATCTCTTGACGAAAAGGCAGATAGGGTATATAATAAAGGCACCTCTCAAAAGAGGGTTCTTTTTTTGTGCAAAAAGATGCCCGTGCGCCGTCCGGCGCGAGAGGGAGGCTACCCCGGATTCTGCCGGGAAATCAACCGTTTAATGGAGGTGCCGAATTATGAGAGTCAAGATTACACTGGCCTGTACTGAATGCAAGCAGCGCAACTACAACACCATGAAGGACAAGAAGAATACTCCTGACCGTCTGGAAATGAGCAAGTACTGCCCCTTCTGCAAGAAGCACACGACCCATCGCGAAACCAAGTAATTTGAAGGAGGACTAGCCCAATGGCTGAAGCGAAAAAGCCCAATGTTTTCAAAAGCATTGGTAAGTTCTTCTCTGACACGGTCAGCGAGATGAAAAAGATCGTTTGGCCCAGCTGGAAACAGGTCTGGAATAACACCGTAGCAGTGGTTGTCATTGTTGTGGTTGCCGCCGTTGCCGTTGTCCTGCTGGATATGCTGTTCGGTTGGCTGCTGGAGCTGCTGATCGGCCTGCTCGCTTAATTCTTTTTCCGCAACTTACAAGCAGGGAGGTTCGTGCATGGAAGAAGCACAATGGTACGTCGTCCACACCTATTCCGGGTATGAGAATAAAGTTGCTGAAAATCTGATGACTTTGGTGGAAAACCGTCGGCTGCAGCATTTGATCTGCGAAGTTCGTATTCCCACCGAGATCGTTCCCGAAATAAAAAATGACAAGGTACGGGATGTAGAGCACAAGCTGTTTCCCGGTTATGTCTTTGTCAAAATGTGTATGACGGACGAAACATGGTACATTGTTCGGAATACCCGCGGTGTAACCGGTTTTGTAGGTCCCACATCCAAGCCGGTGCCCCTGTCTCAGGCGGAGGTAGATAAGCTGGGCGTGGAAGCTGACAAGTCGGTGGTCAAAACAGCCGAGCTGACAGTCAACTTTGCTGTCGGCGACAATGTTGAGATCACAGACGGTTCTATGACCGGGTTTATCGGTGAGGTGGAATCCATCGACACCCAGAACCGTACGGTCAAGGTTATGGTAAGCATGTTCGGCCGCGACACCGTCGCGGAGCTGGAGCTTGCCCAGGTCAAACCCGTTTAACAAACCCACTTAACGGTAAGAACCGCCCTTTGGCGGCTTTTATAGGGCGCACCGCCCGGTGTGTCCGTGGGAGGCTTTGTACTGATGCAAAGCCGCAACTTACCACAAAATTTGGAGGTGCAAGAAAATGGCTCAGAAAGTCACAGGCTACATTAAGCTGCAAATCCCCGCCGGTAAAGCAACTCCGGCTCCCCCTGTTGGCCCCGCTCTTGGTCAGCACGGTGTTAACATCATGGCCTTCACCAAGGCATTTAACGAGCGTACCCAGAAGGATATCGGCTACATTATCCCGGTAGTTATTACCGTTTATGCAGACCGTTCCTTCACCTTCATCACCAAGACCCCGCCCGCAGCTGTTCTAATCAAGAAGAAGATTGGCATTGAGTCCGGTTCCGGCGTGCCCAACAAGAACAAGGTTGCCACCATCACCAAGGCTCAGTTGCGCGAGATCGCTGAAATGAAGATGCCCGATTTGAACGCCGCAAACGTGGAGAACGCTATGTCCATGATCGCCGGCACCTGCCGCAGCATGGGCGTCACTGTCGTCGACTGATTACCCCGATCATCGTGGGAGGAAATTTCCGATTTACCACAGGAGGATAATAAATGAAACACGGTAAGCATTATGTCGACAGCGCCAAGCTGGTCGACCGTAGCAAATTGTATGATACCGAAGAGGCTTTGAGCGTCATTTGCCAGACCGCTAAGGCTAAGTTTGATGAAACCGTCGAACTGCACATTCGTTTGGGTGTTGACGGTCGTCAGGCTGACCAGCAGGTTCGTGGCGCTGTTGTTCTGCCCAACGGTACCGGTAAAGATGTTCGCGTCGTCTGCATTTGCAAGGGCGACAATGTCAAGCTGGCTGAGGAAGCTGGCGCTTTCCTGGTTGGCGACGCTGATGTTGTTGCCAAGATCCAAAACGAGGGTTTTGTCGATTTCGACGTGCTGATCACCACCCCCGACATGATGGGCTTGGTTGGCCGCTTAGGTAAGGTCCTAGGCCCCCGCAAGCTGATGCCCAACCCCAAGGCCGGTACGGTTACCACCGATGTTGCCAAGGCTATCAACGAAGCCAAGGCCGGTAAGATCGAGTACCGCCTGGATAAAGCCAACATCATCCACTGCCCTGTCGGCAAGGCTTCTTTCGGTGCTGAAAAGCTGAATCAGAATGCCCTGGCTGTACTGAATGCAGTTGCAAAGGCTAAGCCCGCTGCTGCAAAGGGTCAGTATGTCAAATCTATCACTTTTGCAACCACCATGGGCCCCGGTGTCAAGGTGAGCACCACCAAGTTCCAGGGCAACACTGTTGCTGCAAAATAAGCTGTTTTCGTAGGGCTTCTTACGGAAAAAGCTTGACAACGCATTCACACAGTGGTATAATATCATTGTTATGTAATGAATATGTCGCTGTTCTTAAGATAGCAGGTGCCGCATAGTGCGGCATAAAGGGTCTGTCCACCTGCCGAGGAATCGCAAAGTCTTACGGATTTATGCCTGTTTCCTCGTTGCGTGGTTTTCGCGAGAGGAAACAGGCTTTTTGTTGTCTTATCTGCAGAGATATTAGCAACTTATTTGAGAAATGAGGTGAAATGATTTGCCAAGTGAAAAGATTCTGTCTGTGAAGCAGGCTCAAACTGCCGAACTGAATGAGAAGATCAAGGCTGCTGTCTCCGGTGTTATCGTTGATTACAAGGGTATCACTGTCAGTGACGACACCAAGATGCGTGCGGAGCTGCGTGCCGCCGGCTGCACCTATGCTGTTGTCAAGAACACTATGCTGCGTTTTGCTCTGGAAGGTACCGGTTTTGAGGGTCTGGATGGTATGCTGAACGGTACCACTGCACTGGCTTTGTCCGGTGAAGAGGATCCTATGGCTGCAGCCCGCATCCTGAAGAAGTTTGCCGATGCTCCCAACGCTACCCTGAACATGAAGGGCGGCTTCCTGGATGGCTCTGTTATGGACGCTGCACAGGTCAACGCTATTGCGAACCTGCCTGGTCGCGAGGGTATGCTGTCTATGTTCGCCGGTGCTCTTACCAGTACTCTGTCCGGTTTGGCTGTTGCAATGCAGGCCTACGCCGACAAGCAGGCTGAGACCGTAGCTTAATTTACGGGTTCAGTCTACCAAAACAAAAACAATAAAACAAAAATAAAAATTATTGGAGGGATTTTACCATGGCTTCTGAAAAGATTACTGCCATTATCGAGTCCGTTAAGGGCTTGACTGTTCTGGAACTGAAAGAACTGATCGATACCTATTGCGAAGAGTTCGGTGTTTCTGCTGTTGCTGCTGCTCCCGCTGCTGCTGCCGCTGCTGCTCCTGCTGCTGAGGAGAAGACCGAGTTTGACGTCGTGCTGGCTGAGGCTGGCGATTCCAAGATGGGCGTCATCAAGGTTGTCAAAGAGCTGACCGGTTTGGGCCTGAAGGAGGCTAAAGAGCTGGTCGACAACGCTCCCAAGACCATCAAGGAAGCTGTTGCCAAGGCTGATGCTGAGGAAATGAAGAAGAAGCTGGAAGAGGCTGGCGCCAAGGTCGAGCTGAAGTAATTCAGTTTAACATTCCGCTTTTACACTGCCGTACTTGTTTACAGGTGCGGCAGTATTAATTTTTAAAAGTTGCGCTGTCAGATTGACGAAAGCCGGTTGTTCGTGCTAAAATAACTGCGCAAGGCTGCCATGCGAAGTAATATGGAAAAGAAGGAGTTTACTTATGTTTCATGTTTATTCTATGCCCACAGAGGAAACCCTGTACAGCGGTTACTCTGTCCGGATTTCCGCCGAGGGCCAATCGGAAGAAAACGTTCCGGTGCAGTTAGTTCGTTGTTCTGCCGTACCGTACAATCGCCGTTGGCCCGGACATCAGCGTACACCCGACCAGGCAGAGGATTGCGGAATGATCCGATTTTGGATGGAGGGCGCGGTTACCCTTACGGTCACTGCAGACCGAGATTTTGATAAAGCAGAAATCCGGCCCTCTTCTAAGGGAGTTCAGCTTTCCAGAGCTGGCCATACCCTTACCTTTACCATTACCCAGCCGGGTGGCTATTCATTAGAGCTGGATGGTTACCATAACAATCTGCATATCTTTGCGGATGACAAACCGGAATACCAGTTGTCACGGGAACGGGATGTTTTGACCTATGGTCCCGGCTATCATGAGGTGGGTGTGGTACAGCTGCACTCTCACCAGACAGTTGTTTTGCAGGAGGGAGCCATTGTCTACGGTTGCTTCCATGCAAAAAACTGTGAGGATATTGCTATTATAGGCCGCGGTATCATTGATGGCGCCCACAATCATGAGCGAATTTTATTTGAGATGAAAGAACTTGGCTACGGTGACTTTGATGTCCACAATGCCGAACGGGACCATACCATTCACTTTATTGGTTGTAAAGGCATTACCCTTGACGGATTTACCATCCGGGATTCCTTATGCTACAATGTGGGACTGTGGGACTGTGACGATATTGAAATCTCTAAGCTGCGCATAGTGGGCAGCTGGCGGTATAATACTGACGGTATTGATTTCCACAACTGCCGCCGGGGACACTTGACAGACTGCTTTATCCGCACCTTTGACGATACCATCTGCTATAAGGGCCATCCCGGTTACCGTCCCTTCTGCGAGGATATTCTGGCAGAAAACTGCACGGTCTGGTGTGATTGGGACCACTGTCTGGAGTTTGGCGCAGAATGCTGTGCTGAAAAGATGCAGCGGTTGTATTTCCGTAATATAGACATGATTCACTTTGTGGATATCGGCTTGAATGTGGGTAATGTGGATTACGGTACTGTCAGTGATGTTTGTTATGAGGATATCCGGGTGGAAATGGATGTACCCTGTGACCGCCCGCTGTTTCAACGCAATGACGAAACCCCATATATCCGCGAACAGGGGGATGATTATCTGCCCACCCTGATGTCCTGTTTTATTATCGAACACCCTGAATACAGCGAGGGCAGACAAGAGCGCGGTCATATCCGGAATATTACCTTCCGCAATATCGCGGTGACCGGTAAGGCCATGCCATCCAGCCGGATGTTTGGTTTTGATGAGGATCATAAGGTAGAGCATATCCGGATGGAAAATATTACCTTTAACGGCCAAAAGCTGAAAAACGCAGAGGAGCTTAAACTCGAAATTGTAAAATTCGCAGAAGACATTACAATTTGTTAATTTTCGCATAATTTGGTCAAAAACAACAGCGGACAACCGTTTTCCGGTTGTCCGCTGTTATTAATAAAGCCTTCTTTTTAATCCAGCGAGGTATCCCGCGGATCGGCCTGTCGGCAGACATTGATATAGCCGGCGGCGTGCCGCGCTATCACAGTGACGGTGTAATCACCGGAGTATTCAATTGGTAGCGAAAAACTGCCGGTAGTAATCTCATCGCCTCGATACAAAACACTGTCTCCCGGACCGGTGATCTTCAGGTCGACCTTGCCGGATGCTACAGAAAAATCTATAGCCAGGGAATCTCCGGCGGACAAAGTCAGAGCGTGACCGTCGGAACCGTTCATTCTGGTACAGCTTAGACGATAACAGCTTTCATCCTTTTGCCACTCGCCGTAAAGAACCTGCCGGGTGTTCCGGATTGTAAGGATCGCAACAAGGCACAAAATGACCAGGACTACCGTAAAAATCTTTTTCTTCATAATGGTGACTGTCCCTTTCACGGATTTGCGGTGTATACAGCGAAGCGGGCAGTAGGTGACTTTCTGTTTGCACGCTGTGCATTGATATGTAGCACAAATCCTTTTTGATAAAGTTGGATCGCAATACTGTTTTTCAAACTTGACTATCCGTATGCATTATTCCCAATCATAGCGATCCTGTGGATTTTGCTTCATTATAATACATTACTGCAGGGCTGTCAAGAAATCAATGAAAAGAAAAATAGCCTGTCGGGGTGTAAAGCCGACAGGCTGTACAGTGTATAGGGGGCGTAATGTGATTAGCTTTTTGCAGTTGCGTCAAAAGTTATTTTTTCTGCCGCAGTGACGGTGTCGCCGGAGTAGGTCAGAGAGAGGATATCACCTACAGATAAATCGGCAACTGTGATTTTTTTACCGTTTTCAGTCAAAGTTATCTGACTGATATCTAAGATGATGGGTTCCGCCGAGAAGGTGGGCATACTGTCCGAAGGCTGCTGGTCAAGCCCGTCATTAGGGGTCTGCCCGTTGGGCATTTCGGGTTTATTTTCGCTATTGAAATCCTCCCCATCGGGCAATTGAGGCGCATTCTCACCGCCAAATTCCTCCCCATCGGGCATTTGAGGCAAATTTTTGCTGTCAAATTCTTCACCGTCCGGCATTTGAGGCATCTCGCCATCCTCAAAATGATTGCCGTCGGGTAAGTTGAACCGACCGCCCATGCCCATTTGCAGGGTGACCGTGTTGCCGTCAATCGCGGTAATCTGCGCCATGGTACCCATATTTTCAAATGAGAACTGTTCAGCTTTCTTTTTTTTGCCGCACCCGGTGCAGGTTGCTACTATCGCAAGGATACAAAGCCAAGTGAGAAGCATGTTCCACTGTTTTTTCATTAAAAATACCACCTTTCTGATCGACACAATACGGTTACAATTTGTTGACTGAAAAAATATAGCAAAAAAAGAAAACAGAAATGCGTAAAAAGAGTGATAAATATTTGAAAGATGGCTTTTTCATTTAGGGAATACTCTATATAGAACAAAAAAAGGACTCGGTCTTCTCCGTATCGGATCAGGCAGAGTCCTGTACTTGCGAACAGCTTTACAGTTTACGGCCTAGTCCCCGCTTTACTAACAGGGGCATATAGTTGCCGCCCTGCACGCTGCGACCGCGAAAATGTACATATTTGCCGGTTTTGGTGTAGTACCAGTCTGAGAAGGGTACCCGGTCGGCGCTCTCCAGCACAAAACGAGCCACCGGTGCGGCTAGCTTTTTTAGTTTATCAGGCGCGTCAGAAAGGGCTGCACTCCACATGATCCAGTCACTTTTGGTGTAGGTTTCTCGGCTATCCAGTGGCGTACCGTAGTCATTTTCCATGGCAATATAGTAATCCACATCCGTTTCCAGCATATTCTGTTCAAACAGACCGGATCCGAATATTTTATCCCAAACCAGATTGTACTTCAGACTCCAGCCGTCCGCACTGTCAAAAACCAGCCGTGTGTGATCCCCTGCAGCGGCCCGCTTGGCCCAGCTCTTTGCCATGGCAACGGCTTCCGCATGATAGGTCTCGGCGACAGGATCCTGCATCAGACGGCATAGCTGCGCAAAGGCCTCAATACCCATAATTGCCTTGGCGGAAAGGTTGGCGTTGTGGGCAAGGTGTCCGGCAAAGTCATCGGTGCAAAGCTGCTCACCGGGGTCTTCTCCGTACTGCTCCAGATAGCGCACCCATTTTTTCAAACTTTCCAAATAGGGCAGCGCAAAATCCGGCTTTTGGTCGCACAGGCAGACAGCGGCGGTCAGAATCAGCATATTGGCAGATTCCTCCACCGGCATCTGCCAACGGAAATCATAGGTATCGTTGTCTGCAGGGTATTGATAGAAGGCAGGATAAACTGCTCCATTGGAAAAGCGGCTGTTCGCGGACAGGCCGTAAACCTGCCCCCAGGCATAGGGATATCTGCCTACATCGTGGGGGGCAAAATCAAATTCCCAGACAGGGTACTGCGCAAATCTGAACACCGGGCGAAGCATACCTTTTACCAGCTCTGGATTTTGCAGCAGATACATGGGGCTGGAGGGATAGGTCACATCCACTGTACCGATGCATCCGTTGGAATCGTTCTCCTTGGATAGGAAAATGATCTCGCCGTTTTCATCTGCAATCAGCTTATGGGCAGCAAAGGAGAGTCGGTAGCTCATGACGCATAGCAGCGCATACGCCTTATCCCCCAGCTTTTCGGCGGCGTTTTCAATTTTTTCGTCCAGCGCACTGCAGCGGCTAAGGGTTGAGGTCTGATCATCCAGCGCTGCGTCCAAAGCCTGCAGTATGGTTGCCCAACGGCGGGTCCAAAGACCGCGACGCATTTCCCCAAAATAGCAGATAGAAGCCACATCGTCCATAGCTACAACAAGGGTGGCCTCAGTTGCCTCAGCCAAGGGCATTGCAGCGCGTAGCTGTCGCTGTTCCGGGTCAAAAATCAATCGGGTGCCGGGGGCGCGACCGGCAAGGTACAGCCAACCCCAATCGGCGGTTATGCGGTCGCCGCTGTTTCCCAAAGGGTGCTGGGTTGCTTTGCCCATGCAGACATACGGGGTAAGGGCAGTGTGAAAGCTGCCGCCAGACAAATCCCCGTATGTCATGCAGACGGGGTCTGCGCTGACATCCAGTAGGACTTTGACGTTGCGTCCGGCACAACCGGTAGCGGTAAAGCGAAGATAGCTGACCGGGCGGGCGGCAAGCTCCGGGTCCTCAGCCAGCAAGGGGGAGGTGAAACAGACCTGTAGGGTAATGCCGGCAGCGGTAAAGAGAAAAGCGGTGGTGGTGGCAGTCAGCTCGGTTTGCAGTTGCTCGACAACCTGTTCCAGCGCGCCGTCCCCTAAAAAACGGTAGCGAACGCCGTCAACCTCTAACCAGCCCCGCAGTTGTTGACGGGCGCCGCCCCAATGCTGCGGATCAGCGTCGTAAAGAGTGTCAGCGACATCCCAGATACTGAAATATGGGTCATGGGTGATCAGCGGCAGTGCCGCACAGCGTTCAACTTTCATAACCTATTCATCCTCTCTCATATAGTCCAGATACTGTTTTGCAGGCTAGCGAAATTCCGAACAAGATGGCCATAAAAATAATTAGCCTTTGTAGCCTGCAGCCTCAGCCAAGGTGCGGTCAATGACCACATAGCTGTTTTGATGCAGCTTCAGGAAGGTGGAGGGGTTGTGGGTGGTGACGGCACCGTCGCAGATCAGCTGACGGATTGCCTCGGTCTTGGCGGCGCCGGTGGCGACCAGCACAACGCAGGAGGCGGCCAGAATGCTGCGCATACCCATGGTGATGGCAGTGGTGGGCACATCGCTCTCTTTCTCAAAGAAACGAGCGTTGGCCTTGATGGTGGATTCGGTCAGTTGCTCAATATGAGATTCGGCGATCAGCTTATCGCCGGCCTCATTAAAAGCGATATGACCGTTGTTGCCGATACCCAGCAGCTGCAGATCGGCGTAACCGCCCTCAGCGGCCTTGGCGTCCAGCTGGGCAGCATTGGCAGCCGGATCACCGATGCCGCTTGCGACAAAGGTGTTGGCCTTGTCGATATTGACATGATTGAACAGGTTGGTATCCATAAAGTAACGGTAGCTTTGATCGTGATCACCGGTCAGACCGCAGTACTCATCCAAATTGACGGTGCGGACACGGGAAAAATCCACCTTACCGGCACGGTTCATCTCGATCAAGTTCTTGTAGATGGGAACCGGTGTACCGCCGGTGGCAAGACCCAGCTTGCAATCCGGCTTGCGGTTGATCAGTTCAGAGATCATATTTGCCACATAGGCGGCAGAGGCTTCATAGCTTTCGGTAACAATAATATTCATTGCGATCCTCCTGTTTTTTCGGCAGACCGAGGGTGGCTTCAAGCCAAATCCTGTTCTCTGCAGTCTGCTGTATTTTGTTCATTATAACACAAACAATAGAGCGAAAAAAGGCGTTTTTACCTTTATTTTTTGTACATTCAGTCACACTTACTAAGATTTTAGTGCAAAAAGAAGACTGCTGCAGAAATTGTCGGGTATCTATTTTTTTAATGCTTGCAATTTGTCTTGACCGCAAGTAAAATAAAGATAAAAATGCAGCTGGGACTCCGATACATTATTGGCCGAAAAATTCAGGGACGGAACAGGCTGCAGACGGCGAAAGAAGATAAAAGGAGAGTAACGAAATGAAATTGGGTTTATGCGGCGGTGCCGAGCATATCGAGGTTGTAAAAAAACTGGGCTTTGACTATATGGAGATGGCAGCAAGCACAATCGAGGCTATGAACGAACAGGAGTTTGCGGCACTGGCCGTGGCAAATCAGGCCGCCCGTTGTGAGAGCTTTGAGGGGATTAAAACCAGTAACGGGATGTTTCCGGGCACACTGGTGCTGGTAGGTCCTGCACGGGACGAAAGGGCAATTGAAGACTATCTGGATATTCTGATGCCCCGTCTGGCACAGCTGGGTGTAGAGAGGTTGGTGTTCGGCAGCGGCGGCGCGCGCCGTGTTCCGGAGGGCTTTGACCGGGCGGAAGCATGGGCGCAGTTGGTTGCAACAGCCCGCTTTGCAGCAAAAAAAGCCGAGCCCTACGGCATCCGGATCGGTATGGAGCATCTGAATGGGGCAGAGACCAATATTCTGACCTCTTTTGCCGAGACGGCAGTCTTTGCACGGGAAGCTGATGTGGGTGTCACATTGGATTTTTACCACCTTTTGCGGGAGTGTGAGGGTGCCGACGAATTGAAACAGGCGGCACAGGTTGTATGGCATTGCCATACCTGCGGCTCTGACCGGGCTGGCTTGGCGGACAGGGATTTCTTTTTCCTCTCTGCTCAAAAAAGAGCATTAGAGGCGATTGGTTATACCGGTCGAATCAGTTTGGAAGCGGCGCTGAAAGAATATGAGACGGACGCCGCAGCCAGTTTGGCTGTATTGCGAAAGGTGTGGAATTAATCAATAGCAACCGTTTTTGTTGCGGAGAGCGGGCAGGTAATCTGCCTTGCAACACTACGGCGGCTCAGAAAGGACAACTACAAAATGGCTCTGGATAAAAAAGCGGTGCGTATCGGAATTGTGGGCACCAATTTTGTCAGCGATTGGTTGGCTGAGGCGGCTGTGCAGATCAATGAGACAGAGATCGTCAGCGTCTATTCCCGGGCGAGGGAGACCGGCGACGCGTTTGCTGCAAAACACAGAATTCCGGCGGTGTACACCGATTATGATGCATTTTTAGCGGACCCCGATATGGACGCGGTCTATTTAGCCAGTCCCAATTTCGCTCACTGCGCCCAGGCAGTGGCAGCGGCAAATGCGGGCAAGCATATCCTTTGCGAAAAAGTGATTGCCACCAATCTGCGGGAGTTTGAGGCTATGCGCGCCGCGGCAGCGGAAAATCGGGTGGTACTGATGGAGGCAATGCGTCCGCTGTATGATCCGGCTCTGTCCGTAATCCGTCAGGGTTTGGAGCAGGTTGGCCCGATCCGTTCGGTCAGTCTGGAATATTGTCAATATTCCTCCCGCTATGATAAGTTTTTAGGCGGTCAGGTGTTAAATGCCTTTGACCCGACCCTGTCCAACGCTGCGGTGATGGATATCGGCGTATACTGCATCGCGGTCTGTGCGGCACTGTTCGGTAAGCCGCTATCCCTGACGGCACATTCCTCTTTTCTTTCCAATGGGTTTGAGGGCTGCGGAGAGGTTCAGCTGGTTTACCCGGATCATCCGGTACGCATTGCTTATTCCAAAGTGAGCGAATCGGTTACCCCAAGCGTGATTCAGGGTGAAAAGGGCAGTCTGACAGTAGATAAAATATCCATGCCGCACAGTATCGTATTCTGTCCTTACAGGGGAGAGCCACAGCCTTTAAGCTATGCGCCTGCAGAAAACAATATGGTATTCGAGCTGGCGCAGTTTGCCCGGTTGGTAGGCGAGGGCGCGGTAGATCATCCCGGGCTGCAGATCAGTGCGGCTCAGATGCAGATCATTCAGCAGATTCGACATCAAAATGGGATTGTGTTTCCGGCAGATGACAACGGATGACCGGTTTCAATCGGATAAAACAATGGGAAAAAGGAGAAAACAATGATGATTTTCCAATGCTTTTCAGAAAATGAGTGGTTATACCCAGATACCTCGGTGACAGAGCAAAAGGGTGCCTATCAGCTACACACCGCAAAAGGCGCGGGTGCGGCGGTACAGGTGCTGACCGATCGGGTTTTGGCTGCGCCCGGTAAGGCCGAAGTGCGTTTTTGCTGCGACGCATCGGCAAAGCTGCAGGTGACTGTTTATCGGCTGGATGCCGCAACCGTATCCGAAAACAGCGCAGCGATTCTGACGACCCTGGATTACGACAGCGTAAAGGATTATGTCACCCGAAAGGCCCCCTTTGATGTGTATGATATCACCCGGCCCTTGACGCAGGAGTTGCCTGCAGGCCGTGTCGGGGTATACATTCGGGTCATGGCGGCAGAGGATTGCCCTGCGGGCTTGTTTGATGTCAAGGTCAAGCTGACGGTGGAGGGGGAAACCGTTAAGATTCCCATGACTGTACGAGTATATGACTGTACAGTTCCTAAAATGGGTAAACAAAAACTACATATGATCAACTGGCTGAAATATCATGAGATGAGCTGGCAGCATCAGGTTCAGTACCCCGGCGCGGAGTACGACAGGGTGCTGGATGCCTATCTTGCCAACCAGATCGAGATGCGTAATGATATGCTGATGGTACCCGGCGGTCAGCCCTTACGGGATGCCTCCGGCAAGGTTGTCGATTTTGATTTTTCGCTGGCAGAGCATGTATCTCGCCGTGCTTTGGCGGCAGGCTTCAGCTATATTTTAGGGGATTTTGTCGCCAGATTTCACGTTTGGGATCAACCCACCCACTTTCTGCTGTGGGACGGTGAGGTCGAGGTTGCCAGCCTGGAGGGCTACCGTCAGCTGAAGCTATATTTTGAAAAACTGTGGTCGGTTGTGGTGCGCAACGGTTGGCAAAGCCAATACATGCAATGTCTGGTGGATGAACCACAGTTTCCCAATAGCGAACACTACCGCATTCTTTCCGGTATCTGCCGTCAGTGCATGCCGGGTGTGAAAATCAACGATCCGGTAGAATCCACCGACCTGGAGGGCGCAGTGGATATCTGGGTTGTCAAGCAGGCAGTATATGAAAAATACATAGAAAAATACCGTCAGCTGCAGGCTTTGGACCAGGAAATCTGGCTATACACCTGCGGATTTCCCGGCGGTAAGACCATGAACCGGGTGATGGATCTGTCCACGGCTGCCGGCCGTCTGCCGTTCTGGATGTGCTGGCTATATGGGGCAAAGGGCTTCCTGCACTGGGGCTACAATGTCCATAATCCCGAGGTGGAGAAGGACACCTGCTACCGCCCGGAGGAGGAAGAAAATCCCGGCATCAAGTATCCTGCCGGTAATGCGCATATTGTGTACCCCGGTAAGAGCGGTCCGGATTGGGGTATTCGCGCCCATCTGCAGCGAGCGGGTGCGGAGGATTATGAGCTGATTTGCCAGCTGGCACAAAAGGATGAGCAGGCGGCTCGTAAGCTGGTCACAACGCTTTGCACCAGCTTTGATGATTACGACCCGGATCCCGCGCATTTTGATGCGGTTCATCAGCAGCTGCTGCAGGCGTGCGAGCAGGTAAATAAGACCGTATAAAACCGGCATACCTTTATTGGATAAACGGTGCCGCATCGGCTGATGCTTCCGGGTCCAGCCGGTGCGGTCTTATGCATATCGGTACAAGAAGACGAAAGGAATTAGTCTTGACATGGCAGCGGAGATAATGCGTTTGGACAAGTATCTGTGTGAGGCGTTGGGCATTACCCGCAGTGAGGTAAAACCGCTGGTTGCCAAGGGTAGGGTTACCGTTGACGGTCAGATTTGCAAAAAGGCGGATCTCAAGGTCAACCCCGCACAGGTTATCCTTGTCGATGGCAAGCCTACCAGCTATCAGCAGAATGTATATATTATGCTGGATAAACCGCAGGGCATTGTCAGCGCTGCCACGGATGCCAGAGACACTACAGTAGTGGATTTGGTAAAAGATGCGTATCCCCGCCGCCAGCTGTTCCCTGCCGGAAGGCTGGACAAGGACAGTACAGGTTTTGTCCTTCTGACAGATGACGGCAATTTTGCCCACGACCTTTTGGCTCCCAGGCGGCATGTGAGCAAAACCTATCTTGTGGGAATTGATACCCCCCTGACCCAGAGGATGATAGACGGCTTTGTCGCTGGCGTGACCCTGGCAGACGGAACCGAGCTTGCCCCTGCCGGCTTACAGGGGATACCGGGTGACCCGTATATGACCAGGGTGGAGCTGACACAGGGGGTATACCATCAGATCAAACGGATGTTCGGTGTGTTCGGGGCAGGGGTTGTCAGTCTGCGTCGCGTTGCGATGGGTGGGCTTATGTTGGATAGCACCCTGGGCGCCGGTGGCTGGCGGGAAATAACCCCGGAAGAGCTGCGGCTATTGCGCCCGAACGGAAAATCTGAAAGTACAGACGGTCAAACCAAGTGATGAAAGCCGGAAAAATTTGGTTGTTTTAACGGTTTTCATATTACTGCCACATTTTTTTGCTATACTATTGGTATCTCTCCGGTCTTTGTAAAGAAAAATATACAATTATCGGGTTGGTTTTTGCCGAAATCTGTTGCAATCCACAAAGCTTTTGTGTAAAATATAAAAGGATAGTCCGTGTAATTGTGGAAAATCACAAAAAATGACAAGGACGAACGGAGAGAAGAAACGGATATTATGGCCAACAGAGTATTTCAGAGCGTTATCTATCAAATGAAAGATAGCATAAAACGCAGCACCGGCGTAATTGATGAAACCGGTACCGTGGTTGCCTGTAGCGATCTGTCCCGCATAGGCGAGGTGCAACAGCTGGACGGTGTGGATCGCAGTAATGTGGAAAGCTTTTTGCGGGACGGTTGTACATACCGTTTGTTTACTGCAAATCGCCCGGGAGATTATGCGGTATTTGTTGAGGGTACCGATGATATTGCCGCTGGCTATGCAGGTGTTCTGGCAGTCTCTCTGCACAATATCAAGCAGCTGCATGATGAAAAGTATGACCGCACAAACTTTATCAAAAATGTAGTGATGGATAATATTCTGCCGGGGGATATCTATGCCAAAGCAAGAGAGCTGCATTTTGCCACGGATGTGACCCGTGTGGTGCTGCTCATCCGTGTACTGCAGGGTACAGATGTCTCTGCTTACGATGTGGTCGGCAATCTGTTTCCGGATAAGCAGAAGGATTTTATCTTTAACATCAGCGAGACAGATACGGTTCTTGTCAAAGAGGTCAAGAAGGGTATCAGCCGGGAAGATATAGAAAATATGACTGCCTCTATCGTGGATACCTTAAGCGGTGAGCACTATATCCGTGCTGTGGTGGGCATCGGCACCACTATTTCCAGCATAAAAGAGCTTGCTACCTCCTTTAAGGAATCTCAGATCGCGTTGGAGGTTGGTAAGGTTTTTGATAATGAGCAGTCGGTCATCAGCTATGATAATCTGGGCATTGCCCGTCTGATCTATCAGTTGCCTACGACCCTGTGTGATATGTTCTTGAAAGAGGTCTTTAAGCAGGGCAGCATCGAAAGCCTGGATTCTGAGACGTTGTTTACCATTCAGCGTTTTTTTGAGAACAACCTGAATGTGTCTGAGACCAGCCGCGGCCTGTTCGTACACCGCAACACCTTGGTGTACCGCCTGGAAAAGATCAAAAAGCTGACCGGACTGGATCTGCGGGAATTTGATGACGCCATCGTGTTTAAGGTGGCGTTGATGGTCAAAAAGTATCTTTCCTCTAATCCTGCAAAGTATTAAGGCAGCTGTCTGCCGGGGCTTTCCTGGGTGGGCATAGTGTTGTCTTGGGTGGGCGGCTTTACAGAATTCAGAAAAAGCGGAGATGTCTCCGCTTTTTGCCGTTTTATCCGGTGTCCGTTTTTAAGAATCTTAACCGTATAAATAGGATGGAATGACCAATGATCCGTTTGGAAAATGTGACAAAATACTATCCCGGAAACGATAAACCCGCTTTGGATAACCTTTCTCTGCACATACGCAAGGGAGAGTTTGTCTTTATTCTCGGTTCCTCCGGTGCCGGTAAAAGTACCTTCATCAAGCTGCTATTGCGAGAGACAACTGCGGATAGCGGTCGCGTAATGGTTGGGGATTTCAACTTGAAAACCATACGCAACCGTAAAATCCCCCTGCTCCGCCGCAGTATGGGGGTGGTTTTTCAGGATTTCCGACTTATTCCCACTATGACAGCAGAAGAGAATGTTGCGTTTGCAATGCGGGTGACCAATGTCCCCGAAAAAGAAATCCAGGAGCGGGTACCCTTTGTACTGGGGCTTGTGGGTTTGGGGGATAAGCTGGACCGCTATCCGGAACAGCTGTCCGGTGGCGAGCAGCAGCGTGTGGCGCTTGCTCGCGCGCTGGTACATTCTCCCAAGCTGATTATTGCGGATGAGCCCACCGGCAATATTGATCCGGAGTTGTCCGTGGAGATCATGAATCTGTTGTGTGCCATCAACAGCGTCGGTGTGACGGTGGTCGTGGTGACCCATGAGCATGAGCTTGTCAAGCGCTTTCATAAGCGGGTCGTTCAGATCGAACACGGTCAGGTTGTCCGGGATACCGATCCTCCGGTAGAGGAGGACTCGTTTGCCGGTCAGGAGCCCGAGGCAGGCGACGGATTGAAGGCACTGAACGAGCTGGCAGAAAAACAGCGGCAGGAGGTCGGCGAAGCTTGGGGGACCGACGCCAATCTGTCAATCAGCTTTGACAGAACAGAGCCGGACGTGCAGAGAAAAGAACAGGAGTCCTTCGGCTTTGAGACCGAGGCTACAGCGGAGCAAAAGACGAAATTAACCGTTCCGAGACAGGTGAAGGAGATTGAGACTGTGGAACAGTCTCAGCCCACGTCGTTTGAACTGACTGAAGAGGAACAGACAGTCGGGAATCCCTTTACACAAACCGCCGGGCTGGGCAAGGCGGAGACGGTGTCGGATATGGATGAGGTGGACGCACTGTTACGGGAGCTGGGTAATTTGTAACCCACGATGATGCGCGGTAAAAAAAGTTGCCGACGGAAAGGAATGCCGTTTTGATATGAGATTATCCAGTTTTATATATCTGACCCGTCAGGGCTTAAAGAATTTTTTACGCAACCGACTGATGACGATTGCCAGTGTAGGTATTCTGTCGGCCTGTCTGTTTATTACAGGGGCAGCGGTACTGCTTGGCATGAATGTCGGGGCCTTTGTAGAATACCTGTCCGGTCAAAATGAGATCGTGGTTTACCTGCAGGATGCACTTCCTGTACAGGAAACCGCGGCTGCGCAAGAGGAAACACAGCAGCCGACGGAAGAGACGCTTGCCGATCCGGAGACGGAAGCGGAGCAGGTAGAACAGACTGCGGAGGGCGAAGCAGTCGAAGCAGCCGAGGATCAGACCCAACCGGAAGAACAGCTATTGCAGCCGATAGATATGCAGGCGGCAGTTGCGGTGATTGAAAGCATAGACAATGTGCAGAGCTATACTTATGTTTCCAAGGATGACGCTTTGACCGAGGCCATCGGCTGGATGGGGGATTATGCCACCCTTCTGGAGGGCTACCGGGAGGATAATCCCATGCCGGCGAGCTTTCGGATTACGGTGAAAAATCTGGAGCAGATGGATGACACTGTCCGTCAGTTGGAGCAGATTCAGGGTGTAGAGTATATCAACTCCCCTAGTAGCATGGCGGGTATTTTGGTCAATCTGAAGACGGCGGTCAACTGGACTGCGCTGGGGCTTGTGACCGTGCTGGGACTGGTTTGCATTATTGTAATCGGTAACACTATCCGTCTGACGGTTTTTGCCCGCCGCCGGGAGATTAGTATCATGAAATATGTGGGCGCAACCAATGCCTTTATCCGATATCCGTTTTTTGTGGAGGGCATAACCATTGGCCTGCTTGCCGCCCTGGTGGCGTTTGGACTGGTCAGCGCCGGTTATACGCAGCTTATCAAAATTCTCTGTTCGGATACCGAGGGCAAGCTGATCTGGCTGCACAATGTTTTCTACAATATTATTCCTTACAGTGCTTTGCGGGAAAAACTGTTGCTGTTTTTCCTGGGTGGCGGTGCGCTGTTGGGAGGTCTTGGAACCTCTGGCAGTATCCGCAAATACCTGAAGGTTTAATAGAATATCTGATTATTTTCGGGAGAGGATTATTATGAAAAAGACAGTACTGCGTATTGTTGGATTGGTTTTGGCAGTTTTGATGGTGGTTACGGCGGTGGTCGGACCGCTGCTCAGTCTGTTTTATTAACCGGAACATGGTCAAGGGACGGCACTGAGGGAGTTTTTCAGATGAAAAAACAAGCTTTCGTACGGCGGTTTCTCTGCGTATTACTTACGGTGCTGCTGACAGCAGGTCTGACGGGTGCAGGGAGTATCGTCACCCGTGCCGGAACGGCACAGCAAAAGTATAAGGAACTGGAAAAGCAGCTTGCAGAGTTGAATGAAGCCATTGAAGAGCTGGAGGATAAAACCAGTGAGGTTACCCAGCAAAAAAACGCTCTGAACCAGCAGATATCTATCCTGCAGGAGCAGATCTCCCTGTTGCAGCAGGATATCGCCCAGCAGCAGGCGGATATTGCTGCGAAGCAGCAGGAGATTGACGCAACCCGTATTGAAATGGCGGATACGGAAGAGCTGTTCCGTCACAGAATACGCAGCCTGTACATGATGCGCACAGACGGGATACTGACTAC
Organism: Faecalibacterium sp. UBA1762; assembly: GCA_002314755.1. Taxonomy (GTDB): domain Bacteria; phylum Bacillota; class Clostridia; order Oscillospirales; family Ruminococcaceae; genus UBA1762. Next base: position 26,700 of record DCHC01000015.1, read on the forward strand.
GGTTCTAGGCGCGAATACTTATGCTGAAGCATTGACTGCGGCGGATACCCTGCAGCGGATTACCAAAGCGGACACGCAGCTGCTGGATACCCTCACTCAGCAGAAGGCTACATTGGAGCAGGAAGAAGCTGCACAACAGGTCATATTAAGTGAGCTGCAGGTCAATCAAACTGCTTTAGAGGGAAAACAGCAGGCATTGGCAACCAGTTTGGTCAAAACCAACAGCACACTGACGATGTTAGAGGCACAACAGGAGCTGGCGGAAAAAGAGCAAAAGGCACTGTATGAGCAGTATAAGGCGGCAAAGGAAGCTGCGGAGGCTGAAATACGGGTTACCAGTAACAAAATCAAGGAATATGTGGGCGGTCAGTTTGGTTGGCCGGTTCCCGGTTACTATACAATCTCTTCTTCCTTTGGCTGGCGAGTTCTATACGGCGAGGATGATTATCACACCGGTGTGGATATCACCGGTACCTATGCCGGGCAGATCGCCGGAGCCGAGATCGTTGCCGCAAACGACGGCTATGTCACGGTTGCAAAGTACGGTACCACCGGCTACGGTGTATGTGTATATGTGGACCACGGCGGCGGTTATATCACCCGATACGGTCACTGTTCCTCTCTGGCGGTCAGCGCCGGTGATTATGTGACCAAGGGTCAGGTTATTGCGTATGTGGGCAGCACCGGTAACTCTACCGGCTACCACCTGCATTTTGAAATTCGTCAGGACGGGACCGCAATCGATCCGATGCAGTTTTTCAGCTGAAACCGGTTGAAGACTACTGCAAAAAAGGAGCTTAATTTATGAATAAAAAAATCCCCATCAGTTTGGCACTGGCCATTGCAATTGTGGCAATGACAATTACCTTTACCATTACCATGATCATCTCCATGAAGATGTTCGACTCCACCGTCAGCTCAGTAAAAGAGAAAGAGACTATGTATACGAAAATTGCGGAGCTGGATGAGAGCGTGCGCAAGGCATATTATGGGGATATTGATGACACCCAGTTGTATGACACCATGAGCGCGGGCTATCTGGCAGGTTTGGGCGACAAATATGCCAAATATTACACCGCTTCTCAGTATGCTACCTATCAGGACCAACTTTCCGGCAAGCTGATGGGTATTGGTGTGGAGGTTGTGCGTGACGCGGCAGGCTTTGTCAGAATTATCGAGGTTTATGACGAAAGCCCGGCTGCAGAGGCAGGCATAACAGAAGGCAGTTACCTGACCAGCATTGACAATGTGGATCTGAAGAACCTCAGTATGGACGCCGTCCGATCCCTCTTGCAGGGCGAGGCGGGGACGGTCAGTACCATTGGTTTGTTGGCGGCAGATAGTGTGACCGAGAGTAAGGTGGAGGTTTCCCGCAGATCCTTCACTGTACCCAGCGTGAAAAGTGAGATTGTGGGTGTTACCGGATACATCCGGATTAAAAACTTTAATCAGAATACTCCGGCAGAGTTTGAAAACCAGTACCAGGCGGCAATCGGTAAAGGCGTAACCGGTTTGGTAATCGATCTGCGGGACACATCCTCTACCGATATCGAGGACGCAGTCCGTGTGTTGGACCTGCTCTGTCCCAGATCTTTAGTGGGCAGTGCTGTTTATAAAAGCGGCGATTCCACCTCACTTGGCCTGATTACCGATGACAATAAGTGCAATCTGCCCATAGTGCTTATTACCAACGGCGGTACCGAATGCGCAGCGGAGTTGTTCTGTGTGACCCTGCAGGACGCAGTGGGAGCAAAGATTGTAGGCGTAAAAACCGCCGGTCATGGCAGTATTCAGAGCATTGTAGAACAGACGGACGGCAGCGCATTAGCTTTTACCGTAGCAAAAATGGTTCCGGCCAATAGTGAACGAAGCTTTGATGGCGTCGGTATTCAGCCGGATTTTGAAATTGCGCTGACTACTGCGGAGGCGTCCGTTGCCTATGATCTGGATACATCAACCGACCCGCAGATTCTTCGTGCCTTTGAAATGCTGGATATTATGACCGGTACCACAACGGCATCCGGTATGCAGCAAGTATTGAATGCGGCAGAAATAGAAGGGACGGAGACTGTGGAGGAGCAACCGGAAGAAGAACAGCCAGCACAGCAGGAGGCGCAAGACTCGACAGAGGAAACCGCTTACGCAGAAAGCACTTCTCAATCGGAATCTGAATCTGCATAAGCTGATGATAGATCGTATTTCGGTGCAGAAGATAGTGTTTACAGACGAAGTTGAGATCATTTTGTAGTTGCAAAATTGCTTGCTGCATGTTACAATATGTAGTAATAAAACTTTCCGCGTATGAATGGCCTTTGACAGTGCATAATAACTGCCAAAGGCTGTTTGATGGAAAGAAGTGATCGAAAGGTATGCTCGGTTTGGAAAAGTTTGTGATCAACGGTGGAAGACCGCTGGTAGGCGAAGTGACAATTGGCGGTGCAAAAAACGCAGCAGTGGCCATTTTGCCTGCAACTGTTCTTGCACAGGGCGTTTGTGTAATAGAAAATTTGCCCAGTATCAGCGACGTCAATGTCAGTCTGCGCATTTTGGCCGGTATGGGTGTCCAGATCAGCATGGTGGATAAAACCACTGTGCGGATTGATACTACCCATCTGCAGCCGGATGCTGTGCCGGATGACCTTTGTCGGCAGATGCGGGCTTCCTATTATTTTTTAGGCGCTTTGCTTGGCCGTTTCGGTCAGGCGGGTGTTGCCATGCCCGGAGGTTGTAATCTGGGACCCCGTCCCATTGATCAGCATCTGAAAGCGTTCCGTGAAATGGGCGCGGAATCCGGGGTGGAAAACGGTCGGATCAGCCTTCGGGCAGAAAACGGTTTGCAGGAGGCACATATCTTCTTTGATATGGCCTCTGTAGGCGCAACCATCAACGCCATGCTGGCAGCGGTCCGTGCGCAGGGGACGGTCATTCTGGAAAATGTTGCCAAGGAGCCGCATGTGGTCGATGTGGCCAACTTTTTAAACACCTGCGGTGCTGATGTGCGCGGTGCCGGTACGGATGTGATTAAGATCCGCGGTACGCAGTTGATGCACGGCTGTGAGTATTCGGTCATTCCTGATCAGATAGAGGCCGGTACCTATATGGTAGGCGCGGCTTTGACCGGTGGTAATGTTTTGCTGCGCAATGTCATTCCTAAGCATCTGGAACCGATTTCCGATAAGCTGGAAGCAGCCGGCGCTTCGGTTGAGGTGCTGGAGGATGCGATTCGTGTTTGGCGCACCGGGGATATTCTGCCGGTCAATATCAAGACAGCCCCTTATCCGGGTTATCCAACGGATATGCAGGCACTGATGGGCGTGCTGCTCAGCCGGGCAAAGGGTACTTCCATTATTACCGAAAGCGTGTGGGAGAGCCGTTTCCGTTATGTGGATGAGCTGGCACGAATGGGTGCCAATGTGCAGGTCAACGGCAAGGTTGCCGTATTTGAAGGCGTGGCGGAGCTACAAGCTGCTCCGGTGCGTGCGCCGGACCTGCGTGCGGGGGCGGCCATCGTAATGGCTGCACTGGCTGCGAACGGTGTAAGCGAGGTAGACGGCATTGAGTATATCGATCGCGGCTATGAAAACATTGTAGAAAAACTGACCGGGTTGGGTGCGGATATCCGTCGGGTGGAGTTTGTCCAAAACAATACGGTAGATCAGGTAGTTTGAGCCGTATCTGTTCTTCGACTCAAAGTGAAAAACAAGCGACAGAAAAGCACCGCAGCGTCTTACCTGCAGCGGTGCTTTTCTTTTGAGAAAGGCGTTTACCGGTTCTTCCGGCGCAGATCGTCAGATCGGATAAGGATATTACATATTATGGCTTATTTTGCTACGCTATATAGCGGATCATCAGGCAACTGTGCTGTGATAGCAGCTGACTGCGGTAAAAATGCTCCCTTTATCCTGGTGGATATGGGTAAAAACTGCAAGCAGACCCTGCTGAGCATGGGCGCATTGGGTTTGAATCCTGACCTACTTCAGGCTATTTTTGTGACCCATGAGCATTCCGATCACATCAGCGGGCTGAAGGTCTTTTTAAAAAAACACCCGGTTCCGGTGTACGGCAGTCCGGTTACATTGCAGGCAATACGGCAGCTACAGGCTGTGCCGGAGGGTACACAGCTGGTTGAAATGGAGCAGGCTGTCCGTGTTGCTGGTTTTACGGTAGAAAGCTTTGCCACCAGTCACGACGCTGCAGACTGTCACGGCTATCGGATCTACGGCGCAGACGGACACTGTATGGCAATCGCAACTGACCTGGGAAAAATGGAGGCTTCAGTCTATCAGCAGCTGTGCAACTGCCAGCTGGTGGCGCTGGAATGCAACTATGATCCGGTTATGCTGCAGCTGGGGCCGTATCCCTATCTGCTAAAGCAACGCATTGCGTCGGCACAGGGACATTTAAGTAATGAGGATTGTGCCCATACCGTGGCAGATCTGGCTGCGGCAGGCTGCCGCCGGTTTGCGCTTTGTCATCTTAGCCAGGAAAACAATACACCGGATCTGGCACGGGTTTCGGTCAGCAGCTATCTGGAAATTGACGGTAGGTTGACCCCTATGCAGTTAGCTGGTGAGCTGCAGCTACAGGTCAGTCCGCGGCATTCGGCTTCTCCCTGGATGGAATTTTAAACAGATCAATTGGAAAGTTATCATCAGAGGAGCGTATATTCATATGTTGCGTATCGAAATACTGTGCATTGGAAAAATGAACGCGGATTATTTTGCCAAAGGATGTGACGAATATATAAAGCGTGCCGGAGGACTGGCCAATGTAACTGTGACCGAGCTGCCGGAGGAACCTATCCGGGAAAAGAATGCCTCTCCTCTCACGGTGGAAAAGGCACTGCAAAAAGAGGGCGAGCTGCTGGTTTCTCATCTGCGCAAGGGAACGCGGGTGGTTGCCATGTGCGTAGAAGGCAAAATGCTTTCCAGCGAGGAGTTAGCGGAGTGGATGCAGGCAGGGGCAGTCAGCGGAAACGGAGATATTACTTTTATCATCGGCTCTTCTCACGGTCTGTCAAATGCTGTGAAACAGACGGCTGCGCTGCGGCTTTCCATGTCACGCATGACCTTTCCCCATCAGATGGCAAGACTGGTTCTTTCCGAGCAGATCTACCGTGCCTTGACCATACTGCAGGGCATGAGCTATCATAAATAAAATGGCGCGGTTAACGGGTAACAGAAAAGCCGGAAGAGACAGCCTCTTCCGGCTTTTTATGCTTTAAGCTTTATTCTTGTTTTGCGGTCAGTTCTTCCCGGCAGACTGCGCAGATGTTGCGGTCGCGGTATTCGGTTAAATTGGCGGTGCTCCCGCAGAAGATGCAGGTTGGCTGATATTTTTTTAAAACAACCGTGTCATTTTCTGTATAAATCTCGACCTCTGCCTTATCGCCAAGCTGCAAAACACGGCGTAGCTCACTGGGCAAAACAATTCGCCCAAGGTCATCAATGCGGCGGACAATTCCGGTAGCCTTCATGGTATAACCCTCTTGTTTATTTGTGTTACAGCTGGTAGAAGCCGGTTTTGCGGTATACCTTTTGTACCAGACGGTCGGCAATGTATTGGGCGTGCTGAGCACCCTCCTTCAGTACACCCTCCAGATATTCCTTGTCATTCAGAATACGCTGATATTCCTGCTGAACGGGCGTCAGCTCGGCAATAATACTTTCCGCAACAGCGTCTTTAAAATCACCGTATCCCTTGCCGGAAAACTCCGTTTCAATTTCATCCATCTCTTTTCCGGTCATGCAGCTATAGATGGTCATCAGGTTGGAAACACCGGGTTTGTTTTCTGCATCAAAGCGGACAATACCGTCACTGTCGGTGACAGCGCGTCTGCACTTGCGGCGAATGGTCTCCGGGTCATCCAGCAGCAAAATATAGGAGTTTGCGTTCTCATCAGACTTGCTCATCTTTTTTTCCGGTTCAGCAAGGCTCATGATCTTAGCACCGGCCTTGGCGATATAAGGGTCTGGAATGGTAAAGGTGTCGCTATACTGGCTGTTAAAGCGTTGGGCAACATTGCGGGCAAGCTCTAGATGCTGCTTCTGGTCAGCGCCCACAGGCACCAAGTCGGCATTGTAGATCAAAATATCCGCCGCCATCAGTACCGGGTAGGTAAACAGACCGGCGTTGACATTATCGGCGTGTTTGGCACTCTTATCCTTAAACTGGGTCATGCGACTCAGTTCGCCAAATTGGGTGCAGCAGCTTAATACCCAGGACAGCTGGGTGTGGGCAGGCACCTGACTTTGCACAAATAGCAGACTCTTTTTGGGGTCGATGCCACAGGCCAGCAGCAGCGCGGAAGCTTCTTTGGTCTGGCGGCGCAGATCAGCAGGGTTTTGACGCACCGTAATGGCGTGTAAATCTGCCACCATATACAGGCACTCGTAATCATCCTGTAGCTTACCCCAGTTGCGCACGGCGCCGATATAGTTACCAAGGGTAAAGGTACCGGTCGGCTGAATGCCGCTTAAAATTCTTTTTTTCTTTTCCTGTTCCATGGTTAAATCCTTTCCCAATATCCCGCAGCTGACGCTTGCACGGATACGCTTTTTGTTTTTTCAAATGAACGCTCAGTTATAGCGAAGGACACGGGCGTTTTCAGCCTGCTGTAACAAAATGCCCACAGTATTTGCATCTGTGTATTGGGCAAGGCTGCTGCCCTGCTGCAACATTTGCAGAATCATCTGACAGTAAACCTGATCTCCTGCGTGAAAACCATCGATATATTCTGCGTCAAAAGTATTAGGCATCCGTGTAAAATCATAGCACTCCCCGTCGAAATTGTCAATTATTTCCAGTATATTCGGGAAAATTGCATCCATATAGCTGTAGTTCCCAGTGGCGTCCATTGCCTGCAGAACACCGGGCGCGTAGGGAGGTAAAAAACCGATAAAACGAATACTGTGGTTTTGGCACCAGCGCAGCAGCTCCGTCAGGGTATCTATGGAGGCGGGATAAACCTCCTGACCAGGCTGAAAGCGGTTGGTACCCTGGGCAATGCGCTGCATACTGTCTTGAAAAGTCAGATCGACCTGATTGTCTGACGCCTGGCTGCCATAGCGGTAGCTACCGTCTGAAACAAACCCACTGCCCCGTACCCGTGCAGGAATACCGTAAACATTTTTCCCCGCAGTGATAAGAGAGATGAAATTGACCTTGCCGTCTCCGCAATGGTGCAAAAATTGGGGCAGGGCGCCCCAAAGATCCGTGTTGGAGACGGTGGGAGAAAAACTGTTATCTGCACCAAAGCCGCTGACCCAATCCTCATTAAAAAAATACTGGTCAAGACCGACTATCAGGGTATTCGGTAACATATCCTCAGGCAGCGTCTGTAAAAATGGTAAAACCTGTCCCAAAGTAGAGACCGCGCCGCCTGCATTGTAAAAAGCCGCTTGCGGAAACATCTGGCTGCTGAACTGCATGGTGCGGCTGGTGCCAACTACCAACAACTCGGCCCCGTAGCTGGCAGCAACCTTTGCTTTCAGCAGGGCGGTGGTATTCCCTTGATAGTTTTGTTCAAAACGCAGCGCTTCTCCGTCGGCCATCCTTTGCGCAATCCGGTCCAGGTCGCAAAATTCGCCGCTTTGTGCGAGAAACAGTACACATACGCTCAAAACAACTGACGGAAGAGCCAGTACGGCGGCCAGCCAGCCTATAAATTTTTTCATGACAGACTCCCAATCTCCCAATTTACAGTAAAGAAAAATGGTATCCTTTTAAAATTTAAAGTAGATGGGTGCGCCGGTGTCGACACCGAAGAACAGGGTGGCAAGCAAAAACAGGCTGCAAAAACAGACCTGAACCCAACCGCGGTGAGCCATAACCCAGTCTTCTATGCCGATTTTTCGACTGCGCCAATCCACATACAGTACAGATAGCGCCAGCAGACAGGTACGCACAATATACAGCAGGTTAAAGTTCAACTGAATCAAAGCGTCCTTCCAGAGCTGAGGGTACAGGGAAAATTCCGTGACGATACGGCGGCAGAAAAGAAACGCAGCGGCAACGGTGGGGGTATTGCTGCTACCAAAGCGGAAAAAGATCCAGGCAAAACCGGTCAAGATAACCACCGTTAAACAGCCGATGCATCGGTGCAATTTGCCTTCAAACGGTATGCCCGCACGTCGGTATAACCTTTTTCGGACAGGCAATGAAAGCTTGCCCACACACTGATACAGACCGTGTAACCCGCCCCAGACTAGGTAGCACAGTCCGGCGCCGTGCCAAAGGCCGCTGATTAAAAAGGTAATCAACAGGTTGCAAAGCTGACGCGCCGTGCCCCGGTGGCTGCCGCCAAGCGGAATGTAGATGTAGTCACGAAGCCAGCCGGAAAGACTGATATGCCATCGGCTCCATAGCTCTTTAAAGCTGGCAGAAAAATATGGCTGACGGAAATTCTGGGTTACGTTCAGCCCCATAAGTAGGGCAATGCCACGGGCGATATCAGAATAACCCGCAAAATCGCAGTAGATTTGCAGGGTATAGATGGCGGCACACAAAAACAGTGCTGTTCCGGTTACGGTTTGCGGCTGTTCAAAGCCCACGTCGGCAAAGGAACCCAGAATATTTGCCAGGGAAAGCTTCAGATACAATCCCCAGATTACTAAAACAGCCCCCTTTTTGGCCCGCTCGGGACAAAAAGAGGCGGGGTGATGCAGCTGCTCTAGTAAAGCAAACGGACGCTCGATAGGGCCTGTCAGCATCAGGGGGAAAAAACTTATGGCGACAGCGTAATAGTCCAGGCGTTTTTCGGGCACAGCGCCTCTTTTGACATCGGTCAGATAACTGATCACCTGCATAGTGTAGTAGCTGATGCCCAGGGGTAAGATCAGTTTGTTCATCCAATCACCGTGAATTCCGGTCAACTGACCGAAAAAGCCGGAATATTTGCACAGCAGTAAAGGAATCAAACAGGAAAAGACCCCTAAATAATATACGGTGGTCTTCAGCTTACCGTTTAAGCGCGGCAGTAATTGCGCCACCCCCCAGCTGATCAGAATGGCAAGCGGCAGCGTAATCGCCAGCTGCAGCTGGTGAAAGCTAACCGCAAACAGAATATTTGCTGCCAAAAGGCACAGGGGTCGGTATCGGCAGGGTAATACCCAGTACAGGGCAAAAACTGGGATGAGAAACAGCCAAAAAAGTCCGTTGGTAAACAGCAATTGATTTCACCTCGTTATGTATGGGCTGTTTGAAATGATCGCAGTAACGACACCCTCTGCATAATACATACTTGTGGTGTAGCAGGCGGATCCCGTGTGTAAACAATATATCATTGTAAAGTATACCAAAAAAAGCGGTTGACCGCAAGAGAAAATCCCACAGGAGAGGGGTTCCCAACGTATATGCAACCTGCACAAAAATGGATCAGGTTTTAAAGCGGATTAGACAATTTTTTTTATGTATTTGGATAAAAAAATCTTGCAAAGAAGCGTTTTTTGTGACATAATTATAGAATAAAAAGAAGCAGGGGTTCACCCCCAGAATCTACATTTCTTTGACCGGATTGGATCAGAACCGGCACACCGATCGGGCGAAAGAAGGCGGATTCAGTTTGTTTGTAAATCAGAAGGAGGAAGTCTAAATGGAAAATGTACGTCCTGAAACCATGAAGCGTATCAACACCCCTGAGCTGGCAAATGCTTTTATCGAGGAGCAGGTTGCCGCTCTGCGCGCTCAAATCGGCGATAAAAAAGTGCTGTTGGCACTGTCCGGCGGGGTGGATTCCTCGGTTGTTGCAGCCCTGCTGATCAAGGCAGTTGGCAAGCAGCTGACCTGTGTGCATGTCAATCACGGTCTGCTGCGCAAGGGCGAGCCTGAGCAGGTTATCAAGGTGTTCCGTGATCAAATGGATGCAAACCTGATTTATGTGGATGCGGTCGACCGTTTTCTGGATAAGCTGGCCGGTGTCAGCGACCCCGAGACCAAACGCAAGGTGATCGGCAAAGAGTTTATCGATGTTTTTGCCGAGGAAGCCAAAAAACTGGATGGTATCAAATTCTTAGGCCAGGGCACCATCTATCCGGATATTTTGGAGAGCAAGGGCGTCAAGGCACATCACAATGTAGGCGGTCTGCCGGAGGATCTGAACTTTGAGCTGGTCGAGCCGGTCAAGCTGTTGTATAAGGACGAAGTCCGTATGGTCGGCAAGGCACTGGATCTGCCCGATAACATGGTTTACCGTCAACCGTTCCCTGGCCCCGGTCTAGGCGTCCGTTGTGTAGGCGCTATCACCCGTGACCGTCTGGAGGCTGTCCGCGAATCCGACGCCATTTTGCGTGAGGAGTTCGCAAAGAACGGCTTGGAGGGCAAGGTTTGGCAGTACTTTACTATCGTGCCCGATTTCAAGAGCACCGGCATTTTGGACGGCAAGCGCACCTTTGAGTGGCCGGTCGTCATTCGTGCCGTCAACTCCGTCGATGCCACTGCAGCTTCCATCGAGCAGATTCCCTATGAGCTGTTGCTGTGCATCACTGACCGTATTCTGGCCGAGGTCAAGGGCGTAAACCGCGTTTTGTACGATTTGTCCCCGAAACCGGTTGCCACCATTGAGTGGGAGTGATTTACCTTGGAATTCTGTTGCAGAAGGTTGCAGCAGAAGGTCTCGAAAACCCTTGTAAATAGGCACTTTTTGAGGCTCACCAAGCCACGCTACACTTTCGTGAATAATTTTTGGTGATTTGTGCAACCGATTTGCAACCGCCATTTTTTCGGGCTTTTGCAACCGAGAAAGTGAATGGTAGTGATTGGATAGCCACTTACCAGAAGCATTAAACATCATATTAAGGCAATAAGCCAGTTTACTTTTACGAGTAGACTGGCTTATTTTTTTGCCCATTTTTCGAGCGTTGGGATTGCTACAAAAAAATTTATAAATATTTTGAGTTTTTCCTCAAAAATACCCTGCAAAATGGCACCCCTTTGTCCAAGTATAGTGAAGGGGCTCTCCTCCCGACAAGGAGTACCGCTTCGGTGCTCCTTGAAAATTGAATATACAAGTCATTCGGTACGTTAATTGGACTGATGAGCCACACGGCATGTACGCGAGGCCTTATCTAAGGCTGCGAGAATCCAGTGCCGCAAATATCGGGCTGCTCCCGGTATGGCGATGACAGGTCCGACGATAATGATACTTCTCTACGGAGCTGGCGGAGAACCCGGCAGAGGTGAGATTCCTATGAGGCAGTAAGCAAACTGCCGCTTGATGACTTCCCTATAGATAATATTGAAAGATGTATCGACCGCAGGGGGCTGAGATAAATACTGCGGATACATGCCACGACAGCACAACACATTTTCAACTGTTCGGAATTTCCGAACAGCTGCCATGCGTTGTAACGGTGGTACGCTCTCACGAGCTTTTCGTGAATATTGAATACGCCGGTGAAATTCCGGCGTGTACATGCCG
>DCHC01000062.1:0-369 GCA_002314755.1 Faecalibacterium sp. UBA1762
AGGGGACTGAAAATCCCCGTGTCATTGGTTCGATTCCGATCGGAGGCACCATTTAATAAATAACGGCTGCACTTAACGGCACAGCCGATATCTGCGGGTTTAGCTCATCTGGTAGAGCGTCACCTTGCCAAGGTGAAGGTAGCGAGTTCGAGCCTCGTAACCCGCTCCACATGGTGCTGTAGCCAAGTGGTAAGGCAACGGTCTGCAAAACCGTCATTCACCAGTTCAAATCTGGTCAGCACCTCCAAAAAAAGAAGCACCGCATCTCCGCTGTGCTTCTTTTTTATGGCCCGGTAGTTCAGTTGGTTAGAACGCTAGCCTGTCACGCTAGAGGTCGTGAGTTCGAGCCTCATCCGGGTCGCCATTTGC
>DCHC01000062.1:586-9122 GCA_002314755.1 Faecalibacterium sp. UBA1762
AGTTCAACTCTGGTTAGCAGCTCCAAGGAAATCACTCCAATAGGGGTGGTTTCTTTTTTGCAGTATTAGAGGCAGAGCAGGGAGTATGGAATCATTTTAGAATGTTTGACCGACCAAAACTATTACGATTCAAATGAGAGAATAAAAGACAAAGACGGAAAAACCGGATGCTTTTATCTGCGAGATAAATCGCAAAAGAAAGCATCCGGCTTTTTTTGTTACAAAGGTATTATAGCTTCAGCAGACGCTGGACGTCTTTGTTTTCCCCCAGCACCAGCATGGTTTGGTTCTCGGTAAAGACATGGTCCGGCTGGGGCAGACTGTCCAAAATATCATTCTGTTTGATACCAAGGATGTTGACGCGGTACTTTTTGCGGATATCCAGCTGAGCCAGAGTCTTACCAACCCAGGAATCGGGCACGGATATCTCCATGATGGAATGGTCAGGGGTCAGCTGCACATAGTCAAACACATCTTCGTCAGAGCAACAGACGGCTGCCCAAGCTGCCATCTGCTTTTCAGGATAGATGATCTGATCAGCGCCGACCTTTTGCAGCAGCTTGACATGCAGGTCTTTTTTTGCCTGTACCAGTATCTGCCGGGCGCCAAGCTCCTTTAGCAGAGCGGTGATTTCCAGCGAAGCTTCAAAATCATCTGCGATGGCAACCACGCAAAGGTCAAAATCCCTTACGCCTAACGAGGCAAGAAATTTGGGGCTGGTGGCGTCGCCGATCTGGGCATTGGTTACATAGTCCAGTGCGGCGTTTACCTTTTCTTCGTCAGAATCAATGGCAAGCACTTGGTGGTGCAGATCCTGTAGCTTTTGAGCCATATGACGGCCAAAGCGGCCTAAACCGATAAGCAAGATAGATTTCTTCATGAATGATCTCTCCTTATGAAATGAAAAATAGATGTTTGATGATAATAGAATCACGGACACGAATCGGCGGAAAAATCAGCCCACTGTTACCTTTTCCTGGGGTAGGGTGCCTTCGCCCGGCTGAATACCCGGAAAGACGGCATAAATCAGTGTCAATCCACCGACCCGGCCAAGGTACATCAAAAAGATCAGAATCCAGCGGCTGGCGGCGGAAAGGGTGGGCGTTGCACCCAGCGAAAGCCCGACGGTGGCTACCGCGGAGGCGGCTTCAAACAATGCTGTCATCAAAGGCTGAGCATCCAGACAACTTATCAGGGTGCCACCCGCTAAAAACAGAATCAGATAAAGGGAAAAGATGGCGGCGGCGTTACGGCAGCTGGCAGGGTCAATACGGCGGCGGCAGCATACTGCGTCCGCACGGCGTTGAAATACTGAGCAGGTCCCTACAACCAACACGGCAAGGGTGGTCAGCTTAAAGCCACCGGCAGTGGAACTGGGCGCCCCGCCGATCAGCATCAGAATGATGGTCATCAGCTTACCCGGCTCACTGAGATGATTTAAATCCACCGTGTTGAAACCGGCGGTACGCGGGCTGATAGTACAACCTAAACAAGCAAGTAGCTTCTCCCGCACGGTCAGTCCCTGCCAGCCAGGTAACCGAAACTCGTAACCGGCAAAAAATGCAAAACCACCGGACAGTAAAATCGCGGAGGCCAAAAGAATCAGCTTGGATTGCAGAGAATACCGGGTAAAGCGCAGCCGGTGATCAGCGATATCACGCCAGGTAAAAAAGCCGATGCCACCGATTAAAATCAACAGGTCAATGACAGTGTTGACAATAATGTCCCCGGTGTAGCCGGTCAAAGAGGAGAAGGGCTGCTTTGTACCCATCAGATCAAAGCCGGCATTGCAAAAGGCGGAAACGGAATGCCATACGCCATACCAAATACCTTTACTCAAGGGAAAATCTTTGCAAAACCGCAAAGAGAGCAATAACGCTCCGGTAAGCTCTACTGTGAGCGAGCCGAGCAGAAAAAATTTAGTCTGGCGCAGAATGCCGCCGACTTGCGGTGCCCCAATGGATTCCTGCATGACCCAGCGGCTTTTTAAACCGATCTGCTTGCGGCTGACCATACTGATGGCAAGCGCAAAGGTGATAATACCCAGACCGCCAATCTGTATAAGTGTCAGGATGACGGCCTGCCCAAAACCGCTCCAATAGGTAAAGGTGTCCTGCACAATCAGCCCGGTAACGCACCCGGCAGAGGTTGCGGTAAAGATTGCATCCGCAAAGCAGGCACCGTGCCCATCCCTTGTGGCAAACGGCAATGTCAGCAGCAAAGCGCCCAACATAATCAGCGCCAGGTAACCAAGCAAAATAATTTGTGCCGGAGTGATAGACGGCTTTTTTTTGTAATTCATGGAATTCCTCCAAAAAACAGAACCACCGATATGCATAAACGGTAGCTGAATGGCTTTTCATGTTAATAAGTATAGCACAGTTATTGTGTTTTTACAAATGTTCACTGTAAAAACTTTGCGATTTAAATTATATAAAACACTTGACAAGTTATTTAAATCGTAGTACAATTTATGCAAAGAGAAAAGCAAAATAGATGAAAGGGAAATGGAAGTATGAGTCGCAGTGTTTACAGTGTCATTTTGGATGACGAGGTGGTAGCTGCAGTGGATCGGGCGGCTATGCGGGCGGGGACCAATCGCTCGGTAATGATGAACCGTCTGCTTGCCGCTCAGCTGCAGTATGCAACCCCGGAGGATCGCATCCGTAGCGTGTTCCAGGCCATGCAGTCAGCTGCCGACCGGTACGGTACCTGGCAGGTATTGGGAGAGGATGCCCGCAGTCAATTTTCTGTACGGAGTGCGCTGCGGTATAAATATAATCCCACTGTCAAATACTCTATTGAGCTGTTTGCGCATCAGCCGGAGTATTTAGGGGTGCTTAGGTGCCAGCTTCGTACACAAAATACCGTGCTGATCGGCTTGCTGCAACAGTTTTATCAGCTTTGGGCAGCAATAGAGATGCAACAGCTGGACATACCGGGGCAAAGCTTTGAGATGGACGGAACCCGTTTTTCCAGGCTGCTGCGCCTTCCGCAGGAGGGCGGTACCGCCGGACAACTTGCGGTGCGGCTGACGAGATATGTTTCACTGATGGATGATTGTATGAAGTTGTTTTTTGAAACAGTAGATCAACCGGAACATGCTGCGGCAGCGGTCCGGCGAAGATGGAAACAGGGTATTACGGCGGAGCTGGCGGAATTGTAGAAGCCTGACCGTGATCATAAATATCAGAAACAATAATAGAGAATAGATTTTGAGGAAAGGAGTCTTATCAGTATGAATACTCAGAAATGTACACAAAAATCGTTAGAGGCATTGCAGACGGCACAAAGCATTGCGATCGAACACCAAAATCAACAGATGGACTGCGAACATCTGTTGATGGCGCTATGCGCCCAGCAGGATGGGCTGATTCCACAAATGCTGAAGAAAATGGAACTGGACAGCCAGTCAGTTTGTCGCGCGGCAGAGGATAAAATAAAGCAGCTGCCCGGCGTCAGCGGAACCGGACGGGACCCGGATAAAGTATATATCAGCGCAGAGCTGGATAAAGCGTTGACCGCAGCGGAAAAGGCTGCAGCCAATATGAAGGATGAGTACACCAGTGTGGAGCATTTGTTTTTGGGTCTGCTGGAGGCGCCCAACCGCGCGGTCGGGGAAATTTTCCGGACCTTCCGACTGGATAAAAACCGTTTTTTGCAGGCACTGGAGCAGGTACGGGGTAACCAGCGGGTAACAAGTGACAATCCGGAAAGCACCTACGATGTGCTGGAAAAATACGGACAGGAGTTGGTTGCACTGGCGCGGCAAAAAAAGCTTGACCCGGTTATTGGTCGCGACAGCGAGATTCGCAATGTTATCCGTATCCTGAGCCGTAAAACCAAAAATAATCCGGTGCTGATCGGTGAACCAGGTGTGGGCAAAACGGCCATTGCAGAAGGTCTTGCCCAGCGCATTGTACGGGGAGATGTGCCGGAAAATCTGCGTGAGCGTAAAATCTTTTCACTGGATTTGGGCGCGTTGGTGGCTGGTGCCAAATACCGCGGTGAATTTGAGGAACGGCTGAAGAGCGTTTTGCAGGAGATCAAAAAAAGTGAAGGCGAGATTATCCTGTTTATTGACGAGCTGCACACCATAGTGGGTGCAGGAAAAACAGATGGCGCAATGGACGCCGGTAACCTGTTAAAGCCCATGCTGGCGAGAGGTGAGCTACACTGTATCGGTGCTACCACCTTAAATGAATACCGTCAGTATATCGAAAAGGACGCCGCGTTGGAGCGTCGTTTTCAGCCGGTGCTGGTGGGTGAGCCGACCGTGGAGGATACCATCTCCATTTTGCGCGGTCTGAAGGAGCGGTACGAGGTCTATCACGGTGTCAAAATACAGGATAATGCGCTGATTGCCGCAGCCACCCTTTCTAATCGGTATATCTCTGACCGTTTTTTGCCGGATAAGGCGATCGACCTGGTGGATGAAGCCTGCGCCATGATTCGTACCGAGATGGATTCCATGCCTGCAGAAATGGATGATTTACGCCGACAGATCATGCAGCATGAGATTGAACAGGCGGCACTGAAAAAAGAGACAGACGCACTTTCCAAACAGCATCTGGCAGAAATTGAACAGGAGCTTGCCGCCTGGCGGGATCAGTTCAATACCATGAAGGCAAAATGGGAGAACGAGAAAAACGCCATCGCTAAGGTCCAGCACCTGCGGGAGGAGATCGAAGCTACCAACGCTGAGATTGAAAAAGCCCAACAGGCATATGATTTAAATAAGGCGGCAGAGCTGAAATACGGCAAATTGCCGGAGCTGCAAAAGGAGCTTGCCCAACAGGAAGAGCTGGCTGCCCAGCAGGATGCTACGCTGCTGCGGGACAAGGTGACCGAGGAGGAAATTGCCCGCATTGTGGCACGCTGGACCGGTATTCCGGTCAGCAAGCTGATGGAGGGCGAGCGGGAAAAGCTGCTTGCGCTGGAGGATATCCTACACCGGCGGGTGATTGGGCAAGATGAGGCAGTGCAAAAGGTTGCCGAGGCCATCCTGCGCTCCCGTGCGGGTATTGCAGACCAGAACCGGCCCATTGGCAGCTTTTTGTTTCTGGGCCCTACAGGTGTGGGCAAAACCGAGCTTGCAAAGGCACTGGCACAGAGCCTGTTCGACGATGAAAAAAATATGGTGCGTATTGATATGAGCGAGTACATGGAAAAGTACTCGGTGTCCCGTCTGATCGGCGCACCTCCGGGATATGTCGGCTATGAAGAGGGCGGTCAGTTGACTGAGGCAGTCCGCCGTCACCCCTATAGCGTGGTACTGTTTGATGAGGTGGAAAAAGCCCATCCCGATGTATTCAACGTGCTACTGCAGGTGTTGGATGACGGCCGCATTACCGACAGCCAGGGCCGAACAGTGGACTTTAAAAATACCATTATTATTCTGACCAGTAATCTTGGCAGTCAGTATATTCTGGAGGGCATTCAGGACGGAAATATTACGGAAGAGGCGAGAAATGCCGTTCAGGGCTTGCTGCGGCAGTCCTTCCGCCCGGAGTTTTTGAACCGATTGGATGAGATCGTGTTCTACAAACCCCTGACCAAGCAGGAGATCGGCAGCGTGGTTAAGCTAATGCTACAAAGCCTGCGCAACCGCCTGGAAGAAAAGCAGCTGCATTTGACGGTGACGGACGAGGCGTGTGATTGGCTGGTGGCACACGGGTATGATCCGGTTTACGGTGCTCGTCCGCTGCGCAGATTTATTCAAAGCCGATTGGAGACATTGATTGCCCGATGCATCATTGCGGGTACCCCCGTCCCCGGGGATACACTGCAGGTCGGGGTATCCGGTGAAGAGCTGCGGCTGACTTGTAACCACTGATTTTTTGGTTTCGGTTGATTCGGGTGGTACTTTTTTGAAGAAGCGTTAAAAACAAATGGTACAGCGGTTGAAAACCTGCAAAATAAAGCAGTTTTCAACCGCTGTTTCCATAGTGTTTTCCACATACCGCCAAACTTTAAAGATAAATAGCCGTATTATAAGTCATAAATAAATAGAAATAACGATTTTTGTACACCTTTTTTTTGTTTTTTC
Source organism: Faecalibacterium sp. UBA1762 (assembly GCA_002314755.1). GTDB lineage: Bacteria > Bacillota > Clostridia > Oscillospirales > Ruminococcaceae > UBA1762. The sequence goes on from DCHC01000062.1 coordinate 6,636, forward strand.
GTTCTGTAAATATTGCTTTTGACATTTTATACCATTCTATTGAGATTGGATATTGCATCATACCCGTTTTTATACTATAATGTGTAAACGGAATCAAAAGGCGGCTGGTTGTTGCCGTTGAAATGATAGCTTTTTACAGGAAGGACAGTTTCTTCATGTTGGATTTTCAACCGATCACCTGGGAAACAAGGCTCCGTTTGGCACCGTATCTTCAGCCCGGACAGGCCAGGCATTGCGATGCAACGTTGGGCGGCGTTTTTTTGTGGCGGGATTATTATCAGATGCAGTATGCTTTTTGCGGTGATGCACTGTGCCTGCTTGCCTGTTATCCCCCGGTAGAGGGAGATTTTCGGGCATTTAGTTTTCCATTGACCTTGCCGGAGCTGCCGGAAGAGCAAGCACAGTCTGCCCGTAGACAGGCGCTGAGCGCGATTGCGGATTACGCAAAACAAAAAGAAATCCCGCTCTGTTTTTGTCCGGTGACCGGGACGGAGCTTGATTCAATTCAGCAGGCTTTTCCCGGATTGCAGGCTGAGCCCTGCCGACAGTGGTTCGACTATCTGTATGCCGCAGAGGATTTGCGCCAGCTTGCAGGCAGAAAATTCGGCGGACAGCGCAATCATATCAACCGGTTCAAAAAGGAGAACCCCAATTGGAGGTTTGAAAAGCTTCAACCGGATAATGTAGCAGCGGCACAGTGCTTTTTTGACGAGTATCTGCAAAACGGAGCGAAACAGTTTGCCGCAGCACAGGAGGAAAACCGAAAGATCACCGAGGTGTTGACCCATTGGCAGGATTATGCGTCTATCGGGTTTATTGGGGGAGTGCTATTTGTAGCAAATTCCGTAGCGGCATTCTCCATCGGGGAGACGGTGGGCGACACATTGTATGTACATACCGAAAAGGCTAGTCTTTTTTGGCACGGAACTTATCCTGCTATTGTGCAGCAGATGGCGCTGGCATATACGGATGAACACATAGTCTGGGTCAACCGGGAGGACGACGCCGGCGATGATGGCTTGAGGACCGTGAAGCTATCCTGGCATCCGGCTCGACTTATTGAGAAATATCGCATACAGTAGCGGCTTTTTCAGTAGTAATTGAATTCAATAAGATAGGCATATACTTTACTGACAAGTATATGCCTTTTTTTGCAAGTTGGGTTGCGAAATGTGAAAATATAGTGTAGAATAAGTGACAGCAATGTGAAACAAATATCACAAAACCGTTTATTTATTGAATGAAAGGGAAATATGATGAGCACAGAATACAACCTGCTGAAAGGCCCAAAGAAAAGCAGAATCATGGAGATTGATTATATCAAAGCCTTTTGCATCCTTGCAATGATCATGAGCCACTGCTTTGAGGCCACTTTTTACTCCGTTGATGAGACTGCAATGGGAATTCACAGCCCGATCCTTTGGGAAAGATTTATTCAGACCTGTTCTATCGTGATTGGCGCCTCTGCGTTTATGTTCTGTATGGGCTTTTGCGAAAATCTCAGCGGCAAGGTGAAACCTATACAGGATATTATCCGCGGTATCGGTATATTGACGGTCGGCTTTCTTCTTAATCTAACGCAGTACCTGTGTACTTTCCGGGGAATGGAGCAGATGGATGAATTTTTGGGCGGCCTTTACAGTGTTTGGATTGTTGATATCCTTCTGTTTGCCGGTCCGGCTTTTGTCCTGTTGGGATTGCTACGAAAACTTAAGCTGAAGGCATGGGTCATCTTTATCGGCTCTCTTGCACTGTGCGGCGTGGGTTCTCTGTTTGTAGGTTTTGAAACCGCCAATCCCTATTTAAATACCTTTTTGGCTTTCTTTATTGCCTGCGGCCCGACTTTCCTGTTCCCACTATTCCATTGGTTTGCTTTTGTGGCTGCCGGAAACCTTTACAGAGAGTACTATATCAGGATTGAGGATAAAAAGAAGTATTACAAAATTGCTTTGCCCATTTTTACAATCCTGACGGCAGGGTATCTGGTGATGGCGAATCTCCAGATTCCACCTACTCAGATTCTGGCGGATAATGAACTGGATTATCTGTGTATGAGCATGAATCCGTTTGATACCTTAGGATCAATTGTTTGCGTATTGACTTATATGGGCTTTATGTGGTTATTTGCCCAGGTAATCAGTGAGTTGAACTTGAAATTCCACCCGTTTGAGTATCTGTCCCGCAATCTGAATACGATCTACTGTATTCAGTGGGTGATTATCTTCCTGTGCGATGGGCAGGGCTTGCTGCCGGTGACCCAAAGTCCAATCGTATTGACATTGTACGCAATAGGCATATTGGCAGTGGATATTCTGCTGTGTGAGCTTTATAAGCGTTTCCTGAAGGAGAAGACTCACCGTTTTTTTGGCAAACAGCCTATTCTCTGGGTTGGCCTGGTTTTTGCGGTGTCCATCGCCTGCCTGATTATTTCCGTCAAGTTTGGCTATACCGGTGCATTCGAATAATGGTAACCTCTAAAAATTCAAA
>DCHC01000023.1:0-9623 GCA_002314755.1 Faecalibacterium sp. UBA1762
AGTTCGAGTCTGACAGGGGCAGCCATGAAAAAAGCACTTGCCAAAGCAAGTGCTTTTTTCTATGAAGTCGACGCTAACGCGGCTAATGAAGGAATGAAGGCGCTTCGCTCATGGAGAAATGATAAGGAATAATCAAAGGTACAGGGTGATTTCGTTTCATAAGTGAGCGCAACGAGTGTCTTCATCAGGGCGAAGTCTGACTATATGTTTGCGAAGCAAACACTTCATGGGTTAATATTTTGCCTTTCAAAGTTGTATCAGCCACACAGCGGAACCAATTTTGGTTAGTCATGTGATGACCCTGATTGAAAGTGTTACCGTAGGATGCGGATGTACAACGGCGATGACTCCCCAATACTATTCTAACAAAAGCAGCCGCTGCGGAATTTTCCCGTAGCGGCTGCTTTTATGATAAAAACTTATTTCTGATAAAGATCCGGAGCAAGTTCGGAATATTTACCCAACTTATTGATAATGTGTTTGGTAAAGCTTTCGGGGTTGACCAGGCTGCCTGCAAGAATATCCTGCTCGGTAATTTTGGCATACAAAATCTCCCGTGCGCAGGTACAGGCATCCTCTTTGCAGGCTTTGCCGTCACCACGCTCCCGGTCGTAGCAGATATGGATAAAGCCGTCCTCGGTCTGTTTGGCATCCGGATAGCTCACCCAATCTCGTTCATCGAGAAGCAATGCAAAGGGAAAGCTTTTTCCGTCATCCTCACTGAGCAGGGCGGTCAGGTTATTTCTGCCGTTAAACCGGAAGTGGTTAATCAGCAATAAACGCCCGGAAGCCAGCCGCCGCAGATGAAAACGGGCAGAGGGAGAGGGTATTTTGCTGTGTACGCCGATACTCCAGGTCTTTCCCCGGTCATCAGAGTAAGAAACGCCAAGATTACCCATCGTGCGGATCAGCATCATCAGTCTGCCGTTTTTCAGTTCGGCAATCATGTGCTCATCAAAGCTTTCATTCATGCTTTCACATTTGCCGGATTGCATAAATGTTTTGCCTTGGTCAAGACTGCAGACAGCATAAGAACCGCTTTCCGTATGACCGCGCCCGGTGTTTCTTCCTGCGGTGATTTTTTCGCCCCAAACGGCAAGGGGGAAAAGCCATTCGCCGGTAGAAAGCACGGTAGGCTTATTCATCATGACATCATAACCAACAGTGAATTCTGCGGACCAGTGCAGTGTGTCGGCGTCCGGATCGTCACAAATCACAGCATAAACGGCACTATCCGGTGCGTACCCCCAGGTAAACCAAAGCCTATGCAAGGGGTCTATCCAGAGGCAGGGATCGTAGCAACGGTGAGCGGTATCCTGTGGCAAAGCGACGGCAATCGGCCCGGAAAAATGAACCTGATCATCCGAATAAACCAGTAGCGCATAGTTGCCCGGACCTTCGCCGGTACCGCCGGAATACCAGGTGGCGAAAACACGACCTTTTCGGGTGACCTCAATACTGGGAATGCCCTGCCAGACCCGGTTTTCTGTTGTAATGCCTTGCAGGATATCTTTTGAAGTAGTGAACATGGCGCTATTCTCCCTTAGTCGGTTTATTTTTCGGCTATCAGCTGAGCAATGCGGTATGCGCCAATCGTAAACTGCACCACGTTGCCGGATTGAGTGACTTCTCCGACAGGGTTGCCGTCCAGGTCGGATAAAAAGGCTTTTCCGGGGATGAAAGGCAATGTGACGGTAACCTGATCGGCCTTACCGGTTGCTTCATAGCATCGCACCCACAATCCGTCCTTTTCGGTTACGGATATTCCGGTCAGAATTGCAGTTGCAGCGTCAAAGCCGAGCAGCGTTCCGGTAGAGGGCAAGCTGCCGGCATGCTGCGCAGTCGGAACACCAGTCAAAGGCCGGATCAAACACTCAGCAGTCTTCTTTAAAAGAACGGGACAGGCCTTAGTCAATGCGACAAACAGCTTGATGGCGTGGATGCCGCGCTCCGGATAAGGGTCGGGTGTACTGGCGGTATTGATCAAAGAAACGGAAAGCACATGATCGGCCAGCCGGTAGCCGTATTTACAGTCGGCAATCAGCGCGGCGGTGTTGCCTTCAACCGCGGCGCAGGCACCGGTAAGTGCCGGAACATCAATCTGCGCGGCATGACGAATTGCTGCCCCGGCGGGTACATCCCGTAGAATTTGGTCGCAGTCTTTTTTTAACGGCAGACGGTAAACTAACAGTGGAACCCAGTCCTGACCTTTTGCTGTTTCGTGCCAATCCACCCTCAAGTCATAGCAGAGTGCTTTTGCATCCGTGTCCAGACTGATGGTGACCGTGGCGGTGGAATGCATGACCTTTTGCTCAAAGGTGACAGTTTGCCGCAGCGCACCGCGGGAAATAGATACATGAGAAGTTTCCGTAACAGGCTCCACACCCATATACCGACCGATATCCCAGGCACTCATGGGGGAATCTTCGGTATGAATCAAGGCGAGGCCGGCTGGGGCACGAAGCAGCTCTTCACCGGTGGAACGGTCGGTCAAAGAGATCAACTGACCGCAGCCGGTATCGAACCGCGCGGTCAGTTGGGCGTTTTCCAAAATGATATCGTCCTTGGGCGGTTCTTCCCGCAGTCCGGTTTCCAGATAGGTGGGGTAGCTGTCCGGCTGTTTTTCCCGTATCGCACAGGTTGCCCAACCAAGTGCCGGTACAGAAACCTGTACCAGAATCCGCACAAACCGGTGCCCCCAATAACCTTGAGGGACGGTATCAAGCAGCTGGAATGGCAAAGTGCAACCTTGTTCATCCACTACTTCCAAGGCATACAGATTACCCACATAATCCCAGACCGTCAGCTCTACATTTTCTTTTCGCGCTGTCTGTCCGGAGTTAAAGACGGTATAGATACGGGTCTTGCCTACACCCCGCTCGGGATTAGGTACACCGGCGTAGTTGCCGATACCATACCCGGCACCGGCACCCTCCGCCAGGGTGGGGGCGACAAAGCTGTCGCAGGGATACATAGAGGTATCCACTGTTTCACTGATGGCGGTGTAGGCTTTGTTTTGTTCGGTCTGTGCCACCGCCAGGGCACTGGCAAGCCGACCCATTCCGTATTCCCGGCTTTCCTGTACGCAGCTGCCGGTCAAAATATCGTGAAAATGGGTAAACAGCGTATTCTGCCAGGCGGTACGAAGCTGTTCCCGATGAAAGGGCGTGCCCAAAAGCTGGTGCGATAAAGCACTTACCATTTCCGCATCCAGCAACGCGGTCTCGGTACGGCGGTTTGCAAGCTTGATGCGGCTTTGGGTGGTATAGCAGCCGGTAAACAGTACATTCAGCTCGTGGTCAACCACTGGTAGCTTTTCCCGCACTGCCTCTGCCCTGGCAAAATACTCACCAAGGGTACCAAACCTCAGGGTGGGGAATATCGGCCAAGTACGCATCTCTACCATATTTTCCAGGTCGCGGCGGGTGACACCACCGCCGTGATCGCCTACGCCGTACACGATCATGGAGGTCTTTAACCCCATGCAGCGGCGGCTCATCTCGACGGCTGCAGTGCCGTTATCCGGGTTGATGCCGCTGTTGTACCAGAACGGTTCTTTATACATCAGCAGCTCGGCACCAGAAGGCGCACGGTAACGGTACAAGGTGACATCCTGCTCCAGACCGCGGCAGTGATAGTAGTACGGCACATTGCCGAAACGGTCAATCTCCGGGACAAACCGACTGTGGCCGAAGGTATCAGGAGAAAAATCCACCTTGACAGAACCCGGCTCGACACCCCAGACCTTTTGTAGATAGCTGCGGGTCTCGCTGATATGACGCAGAAGAGACTCCGTGTCCGGCATATTCTTGTCGGTTTCTACCCAGGCGTTGGCGGTGACCTCCCAGCGGCCTTCACGGATGCGCTGCTTGATCTCCTCCATCATTTCCGGGTCATGTTCTTCTACAATTTTGTAGACAGAAGCCTGGGATTGGGCAAAGGTAAAGTCCGGGTATTCCTTCATCAGGTTCAGCATGGTACGCAGAGTAGAAAGGGTCACGGCAACGGTTTCCTGCCAACCCCACATCCAGTTCATATCAATATGGGCGTGACCCACATACAAAACCTCATAGCTTTTTGCCTCTCCGGCAAGGGGCAGTAAAAGTTGTTCTGCGGCAAGGCACCGGCTTCGGGTCAAGGTTTGTTCTGAAGACATCTCCTGCTCCAACAGAGTCAAGGCGGCATCAATTTCCTTATCCCAGCGGCCATTCTGCGAAGCGGAAAGCTGCATGGCAAAGTTGATCTCGGACAGGATGCGGGTGATTATGGCATTTGGGCCGGTGATACCGTATAAATCGGTTACCAATGGGCCGTGAGTCTCCTCATAAAAATGTTTTTCGCGGTTACCGCCCACCTGCTTTTTCAACTGGGTAAAGCGTCCGGAAAAAGCGGAGGACAATGTGTAATTGATCTGATCCATGATCTCATCCCCTATTTACATATCGTATATATTTAAAGAAATGTACAAATTGTCAATTTATTTCAAGACCATCCGCATCAGAAAGCGGAGGAAACTCGGCTGCGGGGGTATCCTGATACCAGTAACTGACAGAGGAGATATCGTCCTGCAACGGCAGATAGCGACCGCCACTGCGCCAGCCCAGTGCCTGAATGGTCACCTTCAAATCGGTGGAGAAATAGATGGGGTCGTTGATATGCCACCGGTACATGGAAAACCGCATCTGAGAGGCATAGGTACCGTCCGGACGGTGAATCTGTGAAACACCGGAATAAGGGGTACAGAATTCCTGATACTGGCCGTCTACATCAAAATTATATGCGCCACCGAAATAATCCTCGGTTCCAGTACCGCAGATCGTGGGGAATTGGGTATCACCGTCCAAATAGAACTTAATTTCCCCCTCGCCCCACCAGCCGGAGTTATTGACACCCCAATACATATAGGTGCCAACATACTGACCTTTGCCCTTTACGCCATCTATCAGAGTGTAGACATCCTTATAGGGTAGCGGATTCACCCGACGGAACTGGGCATGGAAATAGCCCAGTCCGACAGGTAGTGTCTCCAGGGTGTAGTCAATCTGGTAATAGACAAAAATCGGTTCGGTGTGAATGTTCTGCAGAGTTATTTTGCAGTGTGAGTAAAAGGGCATATCCCAGTAGCAGTTAAAGCCCCGCTTCGGGCCGACGCAGACCGCCAAAGAGCTAAGTCTGTTCCAGCCGGAATAGTCGGCAGAGGCGAAGAAATCTCCCAGAGGGGCCTCCACAGAGGGTTGCTCGGCACCGTCCCAGTACATCCGGATAACGGTGCGTCGGTTCATATTGCTGCTGTCCACGATCCAAATATGGCGAATGCGTCCCTGGCCGGTGATATTTGCCAAGGTGAAGGTCTCGCCGGGCGCAATGCTGACGCAGGGGGATACCTTCCATCCCTGACCCAAATCCCGAGCTGCCGAGGCGCCGCAGCCCTCGGTTGCCATACCGCCTTTTCCTTTTTCACCGGTAAAATTTTCCGGTGAGACAGAGCGGGATACCGCGTCCGACATAGCGGAAAGACCGCTCATCAGTTTTCCGTCTAATAACATTAAATTTCCTCCTTTTTTCCCTGCGGCAATGCCGCTGATTGAATTCAGTATAGCATATCGGCTGTAATTCTACAACCAAGAAAAAAGCGGCACAGCGACAATTTTTCTTGCAGAATTGGGAAATTTACGATATAATGATGAAGTCATTTTTGACCATACAGGCAAGAAAATGTCTACGTACGGTGTGGCTTAAGAAAAGGGAAAGTGTATATGAAAATCAAGGTAACAGATTTACCCTATGAAACAGTCAAAACGCTGCCGGTTACGGCACATAAGCAACCCAAGCGACCCAATTGGTTTTTCCGCACACTGCTGGATACCGTATCAAGAGGGGAGCTGAAAGAGACGGATTTTACCTGGGAAGAAATCGGGATGGAAAAACTGCCTAAAAATCAGCCTGCACTTTTCCTGATGAATCATTCCTGTTTTCTTGACCTGAAGATTGTATCCCATATTTTGCGGGATCGCCATTTTCAGATTGTCTGCACCTCTGACGGGTTTGTGGGAAAAGGATGGCTGATGCGGCAGCTTGGGTGTATTCCCACCCGCAAGTTTCAAAACGATACCCAGCTTGTACGGGATATGCTATACGCTCTGCACAAGCTGAACAGCTCAGTGCTGATGTACCCGGAGGCCAGCTACAGCTTTGACGGTACGGCGACGCCGTTGCCGGAATCTGTGGGCAAATGTCTGAAAATGCTGAAGGTTCCGGTTGTCATGATCCGCACTTACGGCGCGTTTGCCCATGACCCATTATACAATAATTTGCGGCAGCGCAAGGTGAGGGTGACTGCCACAGTGGAATATTTACTCTCCGCTGAGGATGTCCGGCAAAAGACAGTGCAGGAGCTGAACGACATTCTGGCCGGACAGTTCAGCTTTGACAATTTCCGCTGGCAACAGGAAAACAAAATCCGTGTAACCGAGCTGTTTCGTGCGGACGGCTTAAACCGGGTGCTGTATACCTGCCCCTGTTGTAAGACCGAGGGACAGATGCAAGGTAAAGATATCAGCCTGACCTGCAGTGCCTGCGGTGCTGTCTGGCAGCTGACGGAGCTTGGCGCTTTGAAGGCGGAAAACCGGGAGGAAACCTTTACCCACATACCGGATTGGTATGCCTGGCAGCGCCAGTTAGTGCGTCAGCAGCTGCGACAGGGCGAATATCGGCTGGATGTTCCGGTTGAGATCTATATGCAGGTGGATGAGAAAGCAATCTATCATGTGGGCAACGGCAGACTGGTACACGATAACACCGGTTTTGATCTGACCGGCTGTGAGGGACAGCTGCATGTAAAACAGTCCGCCCGTACCAGCTACGGTTTATATGCCGACTATTATTGGTACGAGATTGGGGATATGATCTGTATCGGCGAGGGGAAAAACTTGTACTACTGCTTCCCTAAGGTGCCGGGCTATTTCGTGGCGAAGACCAGACTTGCCACAGAGGAGCTATACGATTTGATAAAGGTGCAAAACAAAAAAGACCCGGAACCGGAGAATGCGTAACAGAGAAAAACGGGGGCAGCCGCAATTTGCGGCTGCCCCCAATGCTATGATACTGATCAAATTACAGTAGGATTAACCTGGGTATTCGATGTTACTGGCAACCATTTCGCCCACGTTTTCAGGACTATGCTCGGTAGATGATAGAGGAAATGGAGACGCGTGATCGCTTTTACGACAGTATATTCAAAAAACAAGGCTGCAAAAGGCAAAGCAAACAAAAACAGAGGCAAGCCCCGATCGGGGCTTGCCTCTGTAAGGTTTATAGGGTTGACCGCTGAAGCGGATACGATATTATTCGTACAGCTTAGCCAGCTTCTGCAGGTACTCGTAGCGATCCTTAGCCTTGTCAGCAGCTGTGTTGAACAGGACCTCGGCACGCTCGGGGAATGCCAGCTTCAAGCGGCTGTAGCGGGTCTCGCTGGAGATGAACTCCTTGTAGTCGGCAGTGGGCTCCTTGCTATCCAGAGTGAAGGGGTTAGCGCCCTCAGCCTTCTTACGGGGATCGAAGCGGAAGTTGTTCCAGTAACCTGCAGCAACAGCCTTCTTCATCTCGGACTGGCAGTTGGTCATACCGCCCTTGACACCGTGCATCTCACAGGGAGCATAGCCGATGATCAAAGAGGGACCGTGGTAGCTTTCGGCCTCGACCAAAGCCTTGATGGTCTGGTTTTGATCAGCACCCATGGCGATCTGAGCAACATACACATAGCCGTAGCTCATAGCGATCTCGGACAGGCTCTTCTTGCCGATTGCCTTACCGGCAGCAGCAAACTGAGCGACCTGACCGATCTGGCTGGCCTTGGAGGCTTGGCCGCCGGTGTTGGAGTAAACCTCGGTATCGAAGACCATGATGTTGACATCCTCACCGGAAGCCAGAACGTGATCCAGACCGCCGAAGCCGATATCATAAGCCCAGCCATCGCCACCGAAGATCCAGACGGACTTCTTGGACAGATACTGCTTCTTCGCCAAAACCTCACGGCCCAGCTTGCAGGCATCGCAGTTGCAACCTTCGACAACAGCGTCGTTCAAGGCAGCAATCAGCTTCTGAGCAGCAGCACCGTTGGTCTTGCCGTCATCCATGGTATCCAGCCATTCCTGAGCGGCAGCCTTCAGGTCAGCATCGGCGTACTCGACAGCGATCAAAGCACGAACGGTGTTGGCCAGGTTATCACGCAGCGTCTTTTGGCCCAGGTACATACCAAAGCCATGCTCGGCGTTATCCTCAAACAGGCTGTTAGCCCATGCGGGACCGAAGCCGGACAGCTTGTTGACAGTGTAGGGAGAGGTTGCAGCGGGACCGCCCCAGATAGAGGAGCAACCGGTAGCATTGGAGATGAACATCCGCTCGCCGAACAGCTGAGTGATCAGGCGGGCATAGCTGGTCTCGGCGCAGCCTGCGCAGGAGCCGGAGAACTCCAGCAGGGGCTGGTTGAACTGGCTGCCCTTCACGGTGTTCTCAGCCATCATACCGGGCTTCTTGTCAACATTGGCAACAGCGTAGTCAAAGACTTCCTGCTGAGCCAGCTGACTCTCCTGAGAAACCATCTTCAGGGTGCCCTTGGCAGCGGTGGGACATACGGTGACACAGACGCCGCAGCCCATGCAGTCCAGCGGAGAGACGGTCATAGCAAACTTGTACTCCTCGCAGCCCTTTCCGTTCATCTTTGCGGCCTTCAGGGCAGCGGGAGCGGCAGCGACCTCAGCCTCAGTCAGGGCGAAGGGACGCAGGGTGGCGTGGGGGCAGACATAAGCGCACTGGTTGCACTGGATACAGGTCTCGGGGTTCCACTCGGGCACGGTAACGGCAACGCCGCGCTTCTCGTAAGCAGAAGCGCCCTGCTCGAACTGGCCATCCACGTAGCCTTCGAAAGCAGAGACGGGCAGGCTGTCGCCCTTCATCTTGTCGATGGGGGTCAGCAGATCCTTAACCATCTTTACGGTGCCCTCACGGCCGGTCAGCTCCTCAGCGGCAGTATTATCCACAGCGTTGGTCCAGTCAGCAGGAACCTCGACCTTGACAACGGCAGTAGCACCGGCATCAATGGCCTTGTAGTTCATCTCGACAACGGCATCACCCTTCTTGGCGTAGGACTTCTTAGCAGCTTCCTTCATGAAGCGGATAGCGTCCTCCTTGGGCATGACGTTTGCCAGGGCGAAGAAGGCGGATTGCAGAATGGTGTTGGTACGCTTGCCCATGCCGATCTCAATAGCCAGATCGATTGCGTTAACGGTGTACAGCTGAATGTTGTTGGCTGCAATGTAACGCTTTGCCTCGGCAGGCAGATGCTCGGCCAGCTCCTCGGCGTTCCACTGGCAGTTGATCAAGAAGATACCGCCGGGCTTAACATCGTTCACCATGGGATAACCCTTGATGATGTAAGAGGGGTTGTGGCAGGCAACAAAGTCAGCCTTGTTGATGTAGTAGGGGCTCTTGATGGGCTTGTCGCCAAAGCGCAGATGGCTAATGGTGACACCACCGGTCTTCTTGGAGTCGTACTGGAAGTAAGACTGAATGAATTTATCGGTGTGGTCGCCGATGATCTTGGTGGAGTTCTTGTTGGCACCGAC
>DCHC01000023.1:9667-10410 GCA_002314755.1 Faecalibacterium sp. UBA1762
AACTTGCACTCGATGGTGCCGGCAGCTGCGGTGTTGGGAGCTTCCTTCTCCTCCAAAGACAGATCGGTCACATCGTCCACAATGCCGATGGTGAACTCGCGCTTGGGAGCATCCTTCTTCAACTCGTCGTAGATAGCAAAGACGCTTGCGGGCGGGGTGTCCTTGCTGCCCAGGCCGTAACGGCCGCCGGTCACCACAACGTCGTTCTTGCCGGCATTAGCCAAAGCGGCAACAACATCCAGGTACAGGGGCTCGCCTTGAGAGCCGGGCTCCTTGGTGCGGTCCAGAACTGCAATCTTCTTTGCGGTGGCGGGGATGGCTGCCAGCAGCTTCTCCGGTACGAAGGGACGGTACAGACGGACGGTGACCAGACCGACCTTCTCGCCCTTGGCGGTCAGGTAGTCGATAACCTCTTCTGCTACATCGCAGATAGAGCCCATGGCCACGATCACGCGGTCGGCATCGGGTGCGCCGTAGTAGTTGAACAACTGGTAGTTAGTGCCCAGCTTCTCATTGATCTTGCCCATGTACTCTTCGACAATAGCGGGCAGGGCATTGTAGTATTTGTTGCAGGCTTCACGGTGCTGGAAGAATACGTCGCCATTCTCGTGAGAGCCGCGCATTGCGGGATGCTCGGGGTTCAAAGCGTGAGCGCGGAAAGCCTCAACAGCATCCATATCGACCATGTCAGCCAGGTCATTGTAGTCCCACAGCTCGATCTTCTGAATCTCGTGAGAGGTACG
>DCHC01000030.1:0-15250 GCA_002314755.1 Faecalibacterium sp. UBA1762
AATGCACGGCGGCTTGGATAAAAAGCAGCTTGCCACCGAGGATCTGGCTGCGCTGGAAAAGGGTATCCCCAACCTGCTGCGCCATGTTTCCAATATGAAAAATGTCTACCGTTTGCCCTGCGTGGTGGCGATCAACCGGTTCCCCACCGACACCGATGCCGAAATTGATTTTATCATTGCCAAATGCCGCCAGCTGGGGGTCAATACGGTGCTTTCTACCGTTTGGGCCGAGGGCGGAAAGGGCGGCGAGGCTCTTGCCAGAGAGGTAGTTCGCCTGTGCGAGGAGGAAAAGGGTGACTTTACCTTCTCCTACCCGGATGAGATGTCTTTAAGCGAAAAGATCAACGCCGTGGTCACCAGGGTATACGGCGGCGACGGGGTCAACATTTTGCCTGCGGCGTCAAAGCAGATCGCCCAGCTGGAAGAGCTGGGTTTTGGCAGCTGCCCGGTCTGCATTGCCAAAACTCAGTACAGCTTTTCGGATGATCCCGCCAAGCTGGGCGCACCGGAGCATTTTACCGTCACGGTCAAAAATGTCAAGGTCAGCGCCGGTGCGGGCTTTGTGGTAGTGTTGACCGGTGATATTATGACCATGCCCGGTCTGCCCAAGGTGCCCGCTGCCGAAAAAATTGATGTGGATGAGAACGGCAGGATCACCGGCCTGTTCTGATTGCCCGGCGACAATAGCAGGCGATAAAGATAAAACGGGATAAATGGGATATAAAAAGAATTCCACCGGAAGAAAGGTTCCGGTGGAATTTTCTTTTTCTCTCTGGTGGGAAGGGCCTGGCGGCGTGTCTGCACATCCGGCGTGATAGTCACCCCATAGGGGAGAGCCTGCTCTCCCGCACACTTTTCCGGTGGGGCAGCATCCTTTGATTATTCACCCTCCGGGGCGGGGGCGTCCTCTTCAAAAAAATCGGTACAGACCTCATCCAGGCAATATTTGCCCCGCAGATAAGGCTTGCGATGGATCCATTCGCCGCTGGTAAAATCGGGAAAAGCGACCGGGGCACTGCCGGTGGCAATGCTTTTTTCGCTTAAAACGGTGACCGCCATCCAGCTGGCGGCATCGTACACATCGGTGGGGCAGTCGGTACCAGCAAGCATGCTTTCTACCAAAGCACGCAGCACCAGCCAGTCAATGCCGCCGTGGGTGCCCTTGACCCCCTCTTTTTCAAATTCCTTCCACAGGGGGTGCTTGTATTTTTCCAGCAGCGGGTCAAAGGGCTTGGGTGCATGGGCCCAGGTTTCGCCCTCGCCTTCGCCGTCAAAAAAGACCCGGTTTTCCTCCTCCTGCCACATGCCCTTGGTGCCGCGCACGCAGCCAAACCGGCTGTAGTAGCGGGGCAGGGTGGTATCGTGGGTCAGCAGAATGGTCTCGCCCCCGGCGCAGCGTATCATGGTTTGCACAATGTCGCCCTCTGCCCAGGGGGCATTGGTGGCGTCGTACTCATCGCCCTTTTTCTCTTTCAGGTAAGCGTGCAGACCGGCGCTTTTGCTTGCCATGGATACCAGGCTGACCATCCGGTTGCCCCGGTTGATATTTAGATATTTCGCTATGGGGCCTATGGCGTGGCCGGGGTACAGCTCGCCGTTGCGGTGCATATAGTTGTCAAACCGGTAGTGGCGGTTTTCGCGGCCAAAGCTGACCTCTTCCCGCAGGTCGTGGCCGTAGCCGCCCTCCACATGGACCAGCTCGCCAAATAGCCCCTGCTTAATCATGTTCAGCACGGTCAGCTCTTTCAGGTCGTAGCAGCAGTTTTCCATAGCCATGCAGGGCACGCCGGTTTCCTGCTGGGTGCGCACCAGCTCCCATAGCTCCTCCAGCGAAGCGCCGCCGCCGCACTCTATGGCAGCGTACTTACCCGCCCGCATGGCGTCAATGGCAATGCGGCAGTGGGTCGCCCAGCTGCTGCAGATCACCACGCCGTCAATATTCTCCTGCGCCAGCATCTGCTTATGGTCGGTAAATACGGCGATGGGCTCGCCGTACGCCTCCTCCGCCAGCCTGGCGGCGGCCTGCGCCTTATCCGGGTACGGGTCACATACGGCAGTGACACGCACATCCTCCATCTCTAACAGCAGGGGCAAAATACCCATGCACCGGCAGCCTGCGCCGGCCAGGGCAATGCGGGCTTTCTCCCGCGGGTGATTCTGGTACATTCTTTTCTTCCTCCCTGATATCCGCACGCCGGGTTGACCCGGCACCGTGCTTAATGCGCTTTCATTATAAGCAAAAACCGCCGGTTTTGCAATATCTGCCGCGGAGAAAGGCGGAAGAATTAACTGGTAATGCCGCGTCAAAATAGTTAAATGCGATTTGTCCTGCGCGGTGTAAACCGTGTCGGCACCCGGGTGTTTTGCGGTGCGGGGCTGTCCTGTAGTGGGATGTGTAAAAATTTATATTTGGTTTTGATAATCCGTTTTATGGAATGTGTGGTATGATATATATAAAGTGCAGAGTGCAGAACGAGAGCAGACAACAAATCATTTAATATTTGTGTCAGTTCACATTGTTTCGCGGAATACTTGCTATAAATAGTAATTCTGATTTATAAAAACTGACAAAAAAGCCGGAGCGTTTTTTAAAAATCCATTTAAAAATCAGACAAATGTGGTATAATAGACAAAAAGATAGAATAGATATGAATTTGCGCTATGTTCCTTTCTTTTTTGTCAAATTGATTCTACTATTGTGGTTTTGGAAACGTAGTAAAGTTTGAAAATAAATTGTCACACCCCCATTTCCGCAGAAATGAATTTGAGCCCTGCAATGCCAGGTGGGAACTGCACCTGCTTCGCAGGTCGGCACAATTCCGAGAAAGAATGGTCATAAAAATGATGGAACACGATTTGTACCGCATGCTTCCCGGTAAATCCGGAGAAAACGAAAAATGGCTGCCATTGTGGATGCACATAGAGGATACCGCCCAAGTCATGCAGTATCTGTGTACATATCGGGTGCCGGATTGCATGTTAGCGGCCTGCGGAATGAGGCAGAACGAATTTGCAAGAGTTGCAGAGTTCCTCGCAAGACTGCATGATATCGGCAAGTGTACGCCGCTATTTATTGCAAAGCTTTTGCGTCTTCTTCCTGCACTGCGTGAATGGCTGGAAAAACAAGGTCTGTTTGTTCCACCTACAGAATCCTTTGAGTATCCCGGTGAAAGTCCGCACGCATTGGCGGGCGAGGCTATTTGTCGGGCCAAGAGCCTTCCAGAGGGGGTTTGCGCTGTAGTAGGGGCACACCATGGGGTGCCTTCTGCCGGACGAAAAGCGGCAGATAATCTTTTGGTGCATCCGGAAAACTATTACGGCAAGCAGCGTGATGGTATGCAGATACTGTGGCAGCAAATGCAAACAATAATTATAGAGTCTGCATTGCACAATACAGGATATTCTTCGGTGGAAGAATTGCCGGAGCTGTCCCAAACGGCGCAGCTGCTACTTTCCGGTTTATTGATTCAGGCGGATTGGATCGCAAGTAATCAGGTTTATTTTTCACTGTTAAACGTGGAGGAAAGAGGCACTGATGAATATCGGCAAGACCGTTTTGCAAGAGCGCTGGAACTTTTAAATCTGCCCCCATTCGGTACAGTCGGAGAAATACCGGAGAATGCGCAGATCCTCTATTATGATAGGTTTGGGTTTTCTCCGAACGAGATGCAACAGGTTGCGGTTTCCACCGCGTTGCAGACGGCGTCACCTCATGGCTTGATGGTTATTGAAGCACAGATGGGCGTTGGTAAAACAGAGGCGGCTTTGGCAGTGGCAGAGGTGCTGTCTGCGCGCGCAGGCTGCGGGGGCATTTTCTTCGGCTTGCCCACGCAGGCAACTACAAACGGTATTTTTCCGCGTTTGACGCAGTGGGCAGAAAAGCTTTCCCGGTCAGAAAAGCATTCGATTCGGTTGACACATGCAGCGGCAGAGCTGAATGACGAGTATTGTGCCTTGTTTCAGGCAAAAAATGAAACACCGGATGAGGAAGGCGGGCTGACGGTCCACCCTTGGTTTTCGGGGAAAAAGCAAGCTTTGCTTGCCGATTTTGTAATCGGTACGGTAGATACGGCTCTGATGGCAGCTTTGTCACAGCGACATGTCATGCTGCGTCATTTGGGTCTGAGCGGTAAAACGGTGATAGTGGATGAATGCCACGCCTACGATGCATATATGTGCAGATATCTGCTGCGGCTGCTGCAATGGCTGGGGGCTTATCAGGTTCCGGTTATCCTGTTGTCCGCAACACTGCCGATTTCTAAAAAAAGGCAGATGATTGCCGCCTATCAAAACCCTTTTTGTAGTTACGGAGAGATAAAGAATAAGGCAGAGGAAGTTAAAGAAAGAACAGAGGGATACCCAATTATTACATACGCAACACGGGAGGATATTCGGGAGATTCCGGTGAAGACGGTCTCGCAACAGATCACGGTGCAGATAGAACGTTTCCCACAGCAAAGCCTGACCGGGATACTGAAAAAAAGGTTGGCAGACGGCGGATGCGCCGGAGTATTGGTCAATACGGTAAAGAGAGCTCAGTCTGTTTGGGAACAGCTGATAAAAGATTTTCCTGACTTTTGTGTACTGGTTTATCATGCACAGTTTTTGGCACAGGAGCGCATCCGCAGGGAAAACGAACTGATGAAGCTGATCGGCAAACATTCCACACCGGAGAGCAGAAACCGGGTGATTGTGGTAGGCACACAGGTTTTGGAACAGTCTTTGGATATTGACTTTGATTATCTGGTTACCGATCTGTGTCCTATGGATCTGCTTTTGCAGCGGATAGGTCGGCTGCACAGGCATACAAGAAACCGTCCTTCCGGTCTGCAGTCACCGGTGTGTGCTGTTTTTTCCTCGGATGAGTACGAACCCGGCGCAAAAAAGATATACGGTGAGTGGTTGCTGCGACAAACCGAGCAACAGCTGCCGGATCAAATCTGTTTGCCGGTGGATATTCCCGGCTTGGTAAATGCCGTTTATGCCGAACCGACGGAGGAAGAAAAGAAGGATCCGGTATGGCAGGAATATGCAACCCGTACGGAACTGTCAGAGGAAAGGGCTGGCATCTGGCTGCTGAATAGTCCGATTCAGTCAAGACGTCCCGGCCGTAATACCATTGTCGGGTTGTTGGATCACCCCTTGGACAGTGAGAAATCTGCCGAGGCTAAGGTTCGGGAAGGTACTTCCTCAATAGATGTTTTGGTGATGTACCGTCAGCAGGACGGCTATTACAGCTTTTGCCCGTGGTTAAAGCTTGCTGCTTTGCGGGGTGACGAGGTGCCTGCGCAGCAAGAGGCCAGAACCATTGCCCGGCAGCGGCTGCGGTTGCCATTAATCTTTGGTGTGGGTAAAAATGCGGAGGAGGCGATCCGCACGTTAGAAGCTGAAAACAGGCAGTATCTGGCGGCGTGGCAGGAATCTCCCTGGATAAAAGGAGATTTGGTGCTGATCTTAGACCGGGACGGTACAAGGGAGCTTTGCGGATATCAGATTTGTTATACACGGGAAAACGGATTATCTTATGAAAGGATGGAAAAGTAAATGCAGGAAAAAGAATTTAATCTGACACTGGAACCCTGGATTTTGGTCATGCAGCAGGACTGCACCGTAAAAGAGGTTTCTTTGACGGACGCCTTACTGTATGCGCACCGGTATACCGGCCTGGCAGGAGAATTGCCGACACAAAATGTGGCGGTGCTGCGGTTGATGCTTGCAGTGCTGCATGCGGTGTTTAGCCGGGTAGACATTACCGGAAAAGACAGCCCATTGCGGGATTATGACGATGCGTTGGATCGATGGGAGGAGCTTTGGAAAAACAGCGAATTTCCGCAGCAGCCTATCCGAAAGTATCTGGAAGAGCAGCAGGATAATTTTTGGCTGTTTCATCCGGAAAAACCGTTCTGGCAGCTTCCGGAGATTAAAAAGGAATGGGCAACACAGTCAGAACCTTTCAGCAAATTAAACGGAGCAATATCCGAAAGTGGAAACAAACCGCGTATTTTTGCGGGGCGATGCGGTGAAGAAAAGAATAAACTGACAAATTCTGAGCTGGCCAGATGGTTGATTTGTATGAACCAGTATGATGACAATACTTTGAAAACCGGTTTGGGTGTTGGTTTGTTGGGTCAATTTGTGGCGGTGACCGCAAAAGGAAAGAACCTTTTTGAAACGCTGCTTTTAAATTTTGTCCTGCTGAACCGGGGGAATGAACCATGGACCTTGGAAAAAGCAAGCTGGGAAAGTCCTGTAAAATATGGGACAGAGATACGAAAAATAGCTTATCCCGAAAGCCAGGTTGCAATTATGTCCTATCATGCACGGTTTGGCAAGATTGAGAAATACCACGAAAAAGGTCCAAGGTATGTTTCTCCAAAAGGCGGAATCTGCTATGACTTTATCTCAAAGAACGAGCAGATGGCGCTTTGGAAAAAAGATAAGAACGATGAACCATACCCAATGAACTCCCTCAGGGGGAAACAGGCGTGGAGAGAGTTCTCAACGATTGTAGCAGTTGAAAAAATAAGCTGCGGTCTGTTGCAGTGGCACACCGTCCTACAGGAAATTTTAGGGACAGAGCGGGTAATGTGCTACGAGTTGGTTGAAATAAAATACGACAGTTCCCAGCATTCCTCAGTGGAAAATATATGCTCCGATTCTCTTACCCTGCATTTAAATTTGCTGTCGCAGCTTGGGTATGTGTACCGTGAACTCATCACCAAGGAAATCGGACGTTGTGATAAGATAGCCGGTGCTATCGGCAAGCTTGCCGGAGATCTATTTGTGGCGGGCGGCGGTGACGGAGAAAAGCGAAATACCCCAACGGAACAGGCAAAGGAACAGTATTACTATGCAATAGATATTCCGTTTCGCAAATGGCTTGCCACATTGGATGCACGGGATGAGCAGGATGCGAGGGATGACCGGATAGAGACCTGGCGCGCCCAGGCAGAAAAGTTAGCAGTACATCAGGCGCAAAAAATGGTTAACGAAGCGGGAACACCGGCATTTATCGGTAAAACCATTACGGTCGGAGAAAAGAGAAAATACTATTCTTCCTCGATGGCTATGCAATGGTTTCAGATAGAAATGAAAAAAATAAAGGAGGGAACTGTATGAGTACAGTGGGTTCTGTAGCAGAGTTTACTGCGCGCAAAATAGGCCAGTTGCTGGGTGACCCGTCTGACAGCAGTGCAAAGGCAAGGCTTGCGCGGCTGCGCAGCGGAATTGGGCATTACCCCGGGGAACAACCTGCGCTTTGGGGAGAGTTTTTGCTGGAAATGCCCCAGGAGCTGCTAAGCAGCGGCAATCAGCCAAGCCGGGCAGAATGGGCGGTATACCTTGCCCTGACGGCATTTGCATTGCACCAACAGGGCAAAAGCCGTCAGACGGAGAAAATGCACCGGGAGGGTATCTCTTTGGGTATGGCGGCAAGACAGCTGATAGAAACCGAAGATGATCGGGAGCGTGTTGCCCGCAGGTTTTACCCTCTGGCGACAGCCACGGATATGGAGGAGCTTTCTCATCATTTGCGGACATTTATCACACTTTTACGGGCAAAGAATATACCGCTGGATTATGCCCGCCTTGCAGGGGATTTGTATCAGTACCAGTTTACAGAATCTGCCGATCAGGTACGGTTGCGCTGGGGCGAAGATTTTTGTCGCATCAACGTAAAAGATAATACCACACAAGAAGAAAATAAAACAGAAAGTTGAGGTAGGTATGATGAAAAATAATATGTTTATGGATATCCATGTGATCCAGACGGTTCCCCCCTCCTGTGTAAACCGGGATGATACCGGCTCCCCCAAGGCAGCGGTCTATGGTGGGGTAGAGCGCGCTCGCGTTTCTTCCCAGGCATGGAAGCATGCCATGAGGGAATATTTCCGCAATGAGATTGATGCGGATAAGGTCGGCAGCCGAACCAAACAGTTGCCGCAAAAGCTTGCCGATGCCGTTTTAAAATTGCAACCCGATTTTGGTGATAATGAGGCTTTAGATGCTGCTTTGGCAGCGTTAAAAATTGTGGGTATTAAGTTGGATGAAAAGAAAAACCAGAATGCGGCACTGTTTTTTATCAGTGAAGAACAGACAGAGGCTTTGGCAAAGCTGATTGTTGCAAGGGAGTCAAACAAAGATGCATACAAAAAGGCGATAAAAGATTATCCATCCTTTGACATAGCTCTGTTTGGCCGCATGGTTGCAGATGATCCCTCTTTGAACTACGACGCAGCCTCGCAGGTGGCACACGCGATCTCTACCCATGGGGTACACACCGAGTACGACTATTTCACCGCTGTGGATGATGAACAGCAGGAGGAGGAATCCGGCGCAGGTCATTTAGGCACGGTGGAATTTAACTCTGCCACGCTGTACCGCTACGCAACGCTGAATATTGCTGAGCTGGCACTGCACCTGGGTAAGGATACGCCGCTTGCGGCAAAAAGCTTTGCACAGGCGTTTATCTGTGCTATGCCCACCGGTAAGCAGAACACCTTTGCTAACCGTACCCTGCCGGATATGGTCTATTTGACCCTGCGGCGGGACCAGCCTGTAAACCTTTCCGGCGCGTTTGAAGCTCCGGTAAAAAATGAAAAAGGCGGTTTTGCGGTAAAATCCTGCGAGGCTTTGCTTGCATACGCAGAGCATATATATGCTGCTTTTGCGGACAAGCCGGAAAAGGCTTACGGTTGCGGTGCGGAGCAGCTTTTTGCCAATTGCGCTAAGGTCCTGCCTCTGAAAAAGCTGCTGGATGAACTGGAAGCTGATGTAGAAAATGAGATCGCAGAATAATGCGGATAACCCCGTCTTTCCGGAAGGAGGGAGGATCTATTGTATACACTACTTTTACGGATAGCTGCCCCTATGCAGTCATGGGGTGGTGAATCCAAATATGACACGCGGGATACACAAAAGGAACCGACCAAAAGCGGTATTTTGGGGTTACTTGCTGCAGCGCAGGGGCTTTCGCGGGCAGATGAACAGGGGTTAGCCCGGTTGGCAAAGCTGCAATATGCAGTCCGGGTAGAGCGCGAGGGTGCGTTATTAAATGATTTTCACACAGCACACAGTGAAAAAAGCAGTTATATTACCCATCGCTACTATCTTTGTGACGCGGTCTTTTTATGCGGCCTGGCGTGCGAGGATTGCGAGCTACTGCAACAGTATGCAAACAGCCTGACCCATCCGGTCTATCCCCTGTTTTTGGGGCGTAGATGCTGTCCGCCTACGCTGCCGTTGGTGCTTGGCGTGCGACAGGGCGATCTGCTTACCGTTTTACGCAGTGAACCGCCGCTGATCTCCGGTACACAGCCGGTACGCATTATCACTGATGCCATGTGGAATGACCCCGCTGCGGTAACGGTAAAAGATTCCCCAATTTCGTACAGCCCCTATCAGCGGCAGTTTGGCTACCGAAAAATGAAAGAGTATATTCTAACACAAAACAGACAAACGGAGCACGACCCTTTTGCGGAATTGGAGGCAGCGTATGTATCTGACGAGAATGGAGCTTGATACGGCAAAACGCAAAACTCAAATGGCGTTTGTATCACCCAATCTGTTTCACGGTGCCATAGAGTCTGCTTTTGCCGAGAAAGGTGGCAGACTGTGGCGGATTGATCCGCTTGCCGGAAAAACATATCTGCTGCTTGTCAGTGAAGAAAAACCGCGGCTGGAGGCCGCAGCGGAACAGTTTGGAACACCGGCAGGATGGAAAACGTTGGAATATCAACCGTTTTTGGATAACATCCGGGTAGGAGAATGCCGCAATTTCCGTTTACGGGCAAACCCGGTTATTACCAAAAGCGCTGGTACCGGTAACCGTGGCAAAGTGTTGTCGCATTTGACAGTACAGCAGCAGGCACAATGGTTGCAAACGCGCGCCGAGAAATACGGTTTTTCTCTGTCTGAAGATAGCTTTCAGGTAACCGAATCTGTTTGGGTCAGTTTTCGCAAGGGCAATGAGGGTGGAAAAAAGGTGACCTTTAAAGCGGCAGTATGGGAGGGTAAGCTCACTATAACGGATGCTGAACTTTTTCGAGCAACACTGATACATGGAATCGGTAAAGAAAAGGCTTTTGGCTGCGGTCTGCTGACCGTTACGGGACCCCTAAAATGAGCAGTGATATTGGCGGAATGATCCGCCCGGAATTGCAGCTGTTACCCCAGGTATCCGATCGTATGACCTTTTTATATCTGGAACATTGTAAGCTGAACCGAGAGGACAGCGCTATTGTCGTGCGAGATGAAAAAGGCTCGGTGCTGGTGCCGGCGGCAGCATTTTCCGTGCTGCTGCTTGGCCCCGGCACCGAGATCACCCACCGCGCCATGGAACTGATTGGGGACACCGGGGTCACCATTATCTGGGTAGGGGAGCAGGGGGTACGCTACTATGCCGGCGGCAGACCGTTGACCCACCGCGCAGCCCTGCTGCAAAAGCAGGCAGAGATGGTCTCTAACCAGCGTTCTCATCTGGATGTTGTTCGCACAATGTATGAAATGCGTTTTCCAGGTGAGGATGTCTCCAGCTTGACAATGCAACAGCTTCGCGGACGGGAGGGCGTGCGGGTGCGCAATGCCTACCATACTGCATCAGAAAAAACAGGGGTTCCCTGGGATGGAAGAGACTATGATCCGGAGCATTTTCAGGATGGCACCCCCATCAATCAAGCGCTGACAGCGGGCAATGTCTGCCTTTATGGGTTGGCGCATGCGGTCATTTTTGCGCTTGGCTGTTCTCCTGGGCTGGGTTTTGTTCACGTGGGTCATGAAAACTCATTTGTGTACGATATTGCGGATCTATACAAGGCAGAGCTGATTATCCCCCTTGCTTTTCAGGTAGCGGCAGAAAATCCGCCGGAGCTGCCTGCTGTCATGCGGCGAAAAACCCGGGACGCTATGACCGATTGTCATATATTGGAGCGCATGGTAAAGGATATTCGGCTGCTGTTACGGGTTGAGGAACCAAAGATTCCGGATGACGGAAAACTGTATCTGTGGGACCGTTACCGACAACAGCTGCAGGCAGGTCATTCCTATGCGACAAAAGGGGATGAGGATATCGAATGACGGTTATCGTTGTTTTGTCAGATTGTCCCCCCAAACTGCGCGGAGATATGACAAAATGGTTTATCCAGGTCAACACAGGCGTTTATGTGGGCAATATGAATCCACGCATCCGGGACGGTTTGTGGCAGCGCATTACAGAAAATATCGGTCACGGGCATGCCACTATGGTTTTTTCTGCACAGGGAGAACAACACATGGATTTCTATGTCCATAATGCTTACTGGAACCCGATAGATTTTGACGGCATAAAGCTAATGTTTCGTCCCGAAGTAAAAAACAACGTGCAGCCAAATATAGCAAAAAAATCTTTTTCAAAGGCGGCAACCAATCGTATCATTGCGGCAAATCAAACCAAACTGCGAAAAAGCAGCGAGTGGTCTGCGTTTCTCACAGATAGTTATATTGTTTTAGATTTTGAAACTACAGGTCTTTCTTCGCTGCAGAACCAAATAATTGAACTGGCTGCAATCTATGTAGAAAGAGGCGTACCGACAGAACGGCTTCAGTATCTTATCCGGTACGAGGGAACCCTGCCTGTTGAGATTGTGCATCTGACCGGCTTAACGGACGGACAGTTGCAACAGGATGGTGTCCAGTTAGCTGTAGCGGTGCAAGCCTTGTTGGAATTTATCGAAGATCTGCCCATTGTATGTCATAACGCAAGGTTTGAACAAGATTTTTTTAAGGCAGCTTGTACCTGGTGCTCTCTGCACACGCCGGGTAACCGTTTTATCGATACACTGCACATGGCACAGCTTCTTTTACCAAAGCTGGACAGCTATAAGCTGCCCCAGGTTGCGGCTTATTTGGATATACCGTATTCGTCCGCGCATCGGGCTTTGCCCGACTGTGAAACCACAAACGCGGTATATGCCAAGTTAAAGCAGCTGCTTACTATCGAAGTATCAAAAACCGAGAAAAACGGAGAAAACTAAAGAAAATCAAGTCTTTTCCCCGCATACGCGGGGGTGATCCTGATTGCTTCCAATCCTTGTAGGTCATATCTGACTTTTCCCCGCATACGCGGGGGTGATCCTTTGATTCTAAAAGCTTTAACGCTGAAGCGTTCCTTTTCCCCGCATACGCGGGGGTGATCCCTATCAATCAACCTTACAAAAGCCCCTTAAAAGCTTTTCCCCGCATACGCGGGGGTGATCCTGAACTGCTGCACGGTGGCAGTGGCTGTCAGAGCTTTTCCCCGCATACGCGGGGGTGATCCTTCATTTAACTTACCTATAACAGATTGAATGGCCTTTTCCCCGCATACGCGGGGGTGATCCCATCGGCGGTTCTTTCTTCTGTTGATTGGAAGACTTTTCCCCGCATACGCGGGGGTGATCCCCTTAAAAAAAGCAAAGCCTTTTCCATCGGCCCCTTTTCCCCGCATACGCGGGGGTGATCCCGACATTCTGCCGCCATTCACGCTGTCAGAATCCTTTTCCCCGCATACGCGGGGGTGATCCTGCGAATGCTCTTTTCTGGAAAGGCGTCGGTCTCTTTTCCCCGCATACGCGGGGGTGATCCTCCGAGTGGCTAATTCCATACTGCGGCGACTTTCTTTTCCCCGCATACGCGGGGGTGATCCCAGGCCGAATTTGTTGCCGATGTTGCCGACAAACTTTTCCCCGCATACGCGGGGGTGATCCCTGCTGCTGGACCTGTTTTTCTGCTTCTTTCAGCTTTTCCCCGCATACGCGGGGGTGATCCCCTGCTCCGCTGTCTCTGAGTAGATCCTGATGTCTTTTCCCCGCATACGCGGGGGTGATCCCCAAACAAACAAAAACAATTAAAGGAGATTAAACTTTTCCCCGCATACGCGGGGGTGATCCCCTTAGCGAGAAGCTTTCACAACTGAAAGCTAACTTTTCCCCGCATACGCGGGGGTGATCCTCCTGTCCCTCTTGGTTGTACTTATCGTACGCCCTTTTCCCCGCATACGCGGGGGTGATCCTCCGGTCCATTTACAGCGGCTCAATATGGGGGTCTTTTCCCCGCATACGCGGGGGTGATCCCGTGCAAAGCAAAGTGCAAACAAAGTTATTAAGCTTTTCCCCGCATACGCGGGGGTGATCCCAATTGACATTGTTAGCGCAAGAGAGTATACTGCTTTTCCCCGCATACGCGGGGGTGATCCTAAACAGTCTTACAGAGTGTTTAAGCAAGTCTGCTTTTCCCCGCATACGCGGGGGTGATCCCGCAACACAGAATGGATTGACAAACTTGCCGAACTTTTCCCCGCATACGCGGGGGTGATCCCCGCGCAAAGTTTTTGGAAAAGGAGCCGATCAACTTTTCCCCGCATACGCGGGGGTGATCCCTAATGCCAACGTAAGCGACCCTGACATAGCGCCTTTTCCCCGCATACGCGGGGGTGATCCTTATTGTCCGCATTGCGGTGCAAAAATGGATGGCTTTTCCCCGCATACGCGGGGGTGATCCCTACCCACAGTATGTGGCAGTTGAATTGTTTGGCTTTTCCCCGCATACGCGGGGGTGATCCTGCGGTTGATGCACTTGCATTTGCTGATACAGTCTTTTCCCCGCATACGCGGGGGTGATCCCCATACGGAGCCGTGGTGTAGCAGTAGCATCCTCTTTTCCCCGCATACGCGGGGGTGATCCCATATTGCCAAAAGGCAAGCCTGTGATGTAGCTCTTTTCCCCGCATACGCGGGGGTGATCCTCATATCTGTTTTTATCGCGGTTATAAACAGAACTTTTCCCCGCATACGCGGGGGTGATCCCATTTGTTTGCATCTTTCAGTTCGATGCCCTCCCTTTTCCCCGCATACGCGGGGGTGATCCTCCTATGCCGATATGACGGACATGGAGTGCCGGCTTTTCCCCGCATACGCGGGGGTGATCCTTGTTGCCAATGATGCAATAGATGTAAGAGAAACTTTTCCCCGCATACGCGGGGGTGATCCCGATATTCTTCCGGCGATGGTTCACTCCTGATACTTTTCCCCGCATACGCGGGGGTGATCCTACTTCCTCCCGGATCGCATGAGCGGACATATCCTTTTCCCCGCATACGCGGGGGTGATCCTGACTTTATCGACAAACGCAGTAAACACGGAAACTTTTCCCCGCATACGCGGGGGTGATCCCATCTGCCGTGTAATTTGTCCAAATCGTAACAACTTTTCCCCGCATACGCGGGGGTGATCCCCAACCGATGATTTCGCTTTTCAGGATTCTTCTCTTTTCCCCGCATACGCGGGGGTGATCCTCACCGGGCGCACCTACGATTCAACGAAGAAAACTTTTCCCCGCATACGCGGGGGTGATCCTACATAAACGATTTGTTATTCAAGGCAAAAGAGCTTTTCCCCGCATACGCGGGGGTGATCCCACGGCTGTGATCCTCCGGGCCGATCAGCAGACCTTTTCCCCGCATACGCTGGGGTGATCCTAACACAGTATGCCAATATAATGCAACTATTTGCTTTTCCCCGCATACGCGGGAGTGATCCCGCTGACCTTGCAGAAATACAAAGAAGGAAAGGCCTTTTCCCCGCATACGCGGGGGTGATCCTAACAACAAATTAAACGGTGGAAATGGGGGTTACTTTTCCCCGCATACGCGGGGGTGATCCTAAAAAAGCCCTATTTTAGCTCTATGTCAAGGACTTTTCCCCGCATACGCGGGGGTGATCCTACTTCGATTGATACTGTTGATACCGGCACAGGCTTTTCCCCGCATACGCGGGGGTGATCCCAGAAGTTGGATGCAGAAGCCAAGAGCGCAAGGCTTTTCCCCGCATACGCGGGGTGGTTTAGGTGTGGAGCCCGATAGTAGTACTTTTGTTTATCATTTCTCGCACAAAATGGCCATTATCACGCGCCTGCATCATCAAGCGCAATCTCTCGCTTTGGTTCTTCTCATCCACGCAACCGGCAGACCTTTTTGCGTACAACCATATTACACCGTATCTATCTCAGCCACGCCACCATGCACTCAGAGCTACCCGTCCAGCGACCAGCCGCAATCCCCGTGGTATATCATCTGCCGGGTCATGCCGCCGTCGATGCAGATGTTTTCGCCGGTGATAAACCCTGCCTTGTCGCTGCACAGGTACAGCACCATATCGGCAATATCTGCCGGGGTGCCCACCCGCCCGACGGGCTGCTGGGTGGCGTCCGGCCCGGTGTAGTGGGTGTTGCAGGTGTCTAT
>DCHC01000030.1:15260-20742 GCA_002314755.1 Faecalibacterium sp. UBA1762
GTCTATCCAGCCGGGGCTGATGCTGTTGACCCGCACCCGCCCCGCCAGGCTGACTGCCAGGGCGTGGGTCAGGGCGGCTATGCCGCCCTTGGCGGCGGTGTAGCTTTCGGTCTGGGGCTGGCTTTGCCGGTCACGGCTGCTGCTGATATTGACCACCGCTGCCCCCGGGGAAAAATAGGGGTTAAACAGCTTGGTCAGGTAAAAGGGGGCGGTCACCCCCACCCGCAGTGCAGCCTCAAACTGCTGGTAGCTGCAGGTATCTATGCCCACCATGGCGGGCGGGGCATTGTTAATCAGGTAATCTACCCGCCCTGCCTGCTGTATGACCGTCTGGGCAAACGCCTCTAGCGTGGTCTGATCGCCAATGTCTCCTATAAACCAGTCGCCGGGGGCGGCATCTATTACATACACCTTAGCCCCCGCAGCCCGAAACCCTTGAACAATGCAGGCGCCTATGCCGCCACCGCCGCCGGTCACCACCGCCACTTTATTTTGAAACATGGTATCCCTCCGTTTTCTGTTTTGAAAAAACGCACAAGAGCAAAACAAGGGGCTGCCGCAGCTGCGACAGTCCCTTGTAACAAGTATACCCAAAGGGTGAAGAAGAATCAGCCCTCTTCTTCGGCAATGGTGCCAAAGATCTTTTTGCCTTCCTCAATGACCTTGCCCTCCAGCATGCCGGGCAGCGGCTCGTACCGGGTAAAGGCAAAGGTGAACCAGCCGCGACCCTGGGTCAGCTGGCGCATAAAGGTGGTAAAATCGGTCATTTCGGCCATGGGCACTTCCGCCTCGACCAGCTGCAGACCGTCCTCGGCGGCGTGCATACCCAGCACACGGCCACGGCGCTTGGTCACATCGCCCATGATATCGCCGGTGTTGGCATCCGGCACATACGCCTGTAGGGTGCCAATGGGCTCCAGCAGCATGGGCCCGGCCTGTGCCAAACCTGCCTTGTAGGCAATGCGGGCAGCCATTTTAAACGCCATTTCGCTGGAATCCACCGGATGGTAAGAACCGTCCACCAGGGTGGCTTTCAAACCAACCACCGGGTAACCTGCCAGCACGCCGTGCTCTACTGCGTTTTGCAGGCCCTTTTCTACAGCGGGGAAGAAGTTTTTGGGCACGCTGCCGCCGAACACATTGGTCTCAAATACCAGGCTCTCGCTGTCGGTGGGCTCAAACTCAATCCACACATCACCAAACTGGCCGTGACCGCCGGTCTGCTTTTTGTGACGGCCCTGGGTCTTGACCTTTTTGCGGATGCTCTCACGGTAGGCAATACGGGGCTTATCCAGGGTGACCTCTACGCCAAACTTGGTCTTCAGTTTGGAGACAACGCTCTCCAGATGCTGTTCGCCCAGACCGCTGATGATCTGCTGGGTGGTTTCGGTGTTGACGGTGTAGCCCAGGGTGCAATCCTCTTCGATCAGGCGCTGCAAAGCACCGCTGATCTTGCCCTCGTCACCTTTTTGCTTGACACTTAACGCCATGTTCATAGTGGGGATGGGGAAGGTGGGCGCTTCCATATGCAGCAGCTTGCCGGGGGCGCACAGGCAGTCGCCGGTGCGGGCGGCGGGCAGCTTGGTCACTGCGCCGATATCACCGGCGATCAGCTCGGCGGCATCCAGCTGCTTTTTGCCTTTCATGGTCAGCAGCTTGCCCAGACGCTCCGGCTCACCGGTGCGGGTGTTGACCACGGCGGTATCGCTCTTCAGCACGCCTGCCACCATTTTAATGTAGGAAAGCTTGCCGACAAACGGGTCGGCGACAGTCTTGAACACATAGCCAAACACGGGGGCAGCCGGGTCGCATGCTACCTCTACCGGGTTGTCATCGGCATCCAGCGCGGTGATACCGGCAGCGCGGTCGGCACTGGGCAGCAGGCGGCAGCACATCTCCAGCGTCAAATCCATGGCTGCCAGCTTGGTGGCGTTGCCGCAGATAACCGGGGCGATGGTGCCGTTCTTAACACCCAAACGCACGCCCTTGATCAGCTCGTCACGGGTAAAGGGCTCACCGGAGAAGTATTTTTCCATCAGCTCTTCGTCGGTCTCGGCAACAGCCTCACTCATGGCGGCGACCAGACCCTCTAAACGGTGACCGATGCTGGGCACCGGCACCTCACGGACAGCGCCGTCGGCAGCGTAGCTGTAAGCCTTTTGATCGATCAGATCCACATAGATCAGACCGCCTGCCTGGTCAACAGGGACGACCACCGGGCAGACGCTGGGGCCGTACAGGGTCTTCAGCTCCTCTAACACCTTGTAGTAATCGGCGTTTTCGGCATCCACCTTGGAAATATAGAACATCTTGGATTTGCCGTACTTTTCCGCCAGGCGGTAGGCCTTTTCGGCGCCGACCTGCAAGCCATCACGGGCGGAAACACAAATCAAGGCGGATTCGACAGCGGGCATGGCTTCGTACAGACCCAGCTCAAAATCGAACAAACCGGGAACATCTATAAAATTCAGCCGAACACCGGTATAATCCACCGGAATCTGGGTGGAATACATGGAAGCACGGCGCTTGATCTCTTCAGCATCATAATCGCTGACGGTATTTCCGTCTTCAATGCGGCCCAGACGGTCGGAACCGCCGGTGCGGAACAGCAGTGCCTCTGCCAGCGTCGTTTTGCCGGCGCCGCTGTGACCTGCGATGACAATATTACGAATTTGGTCCTGTGTGTAGCTCATCTGGGAATCCTCCTTTGAACTTGCCGATGATGCCATCAGCATTTGATATAAAAAATATTACCACATCTGCGAATTTTTTGAAAGTATTTTCTAAAAGAAAACCATGGGAAAAATGTAAAAGTTATCTAAACAAGTTTGTGCAATATGCTGATTTTCTTTTGCAAAAAGCCCGGAAAAAGAAGTATGGCAATAGATGAATACACAATGCTTTTGACCGGTGGATAGAACAAAAGAAAAACCGTACCCCGCCGGGGTGACCGGGGCGAGGTACGGCAAAAAGTGCAAATCTATTGTGCCGGACAAAAAAGTTTAGCGGCGGCGTCTGGAGCTGTTATTGTATATCAGAATAAGCCGCAGCAGCTGCGCCAGGGTGCTGACCAGCGCTGCCACATAGGTCAGGGCGGCGGCAGAAAGTACCGACCGGGCGCCGGAAAGATCCTCACCCTCCACCAGGCCCATCTCCTCCAGGGTGGAAAGAGCGCGGCGGCTGGCGTTAAATTCCACCGGCAGGGTGATCAGCTGAAAAAGTGCCACAAAGCTGAATAACAGAATGCCCGCCTTGACCAGCGCGGGCAGACCCAGGGCGAAGCCAAGGATCAGCAGAATGGGGGAGACCTTGCTGCCGAAATTGGTCACCGGTATGATGGCGCTGCGCAGCTGCAGCGGGGCATAGCCGGTGTCATGCTGGATGGCGTGCCCCACCTCATGGGCGGCAACGCCCACCGCGGCTACGCTATCGCTGCCGTATACGCTTTGGCTCAGGTGCACGGTGCAGTCCCTGGGGTCGTAATGGTCGGTCAGCTCGCCAGCCACCTGGGTGACGGCCACGTTGCTCAGCCCGTTGCGATCCAGAATATACCGCGCCGCCGCTGCGCCGGTGACCCCGTTGGCGGTGCGGTGCCGGGACCAGTTCGCAAAGGCGCTTTTGACCCGCAGCTGTGCCAGCAGGCCCAGCAAAAACGCCGGAATG
Source organism: Faecalibacterium sp. UBA1762 (assembly GCA_002314755.1). Lineage (GTDB taxonomy): Bacteria > Bacillota > Clostridia > Oscillospirales > Ruminococcaceae > UBA1762. The sequence continues at coordinate 18,924 of DCHC01000030.1, forward strand.
ACCAGAATGATATACCATTTGTCAATGTACATATTGCGTACCCGCCGTGCAAACCATGCTGCACGGTCCTTCCTTTGTTTATTATATCTGTGCAGCAGCGGAATATCCGTCGCTTTTCAGAACATCAACCGCTTTTCCCAAATAATTATATCATAAAAAATGTTAAAAAACATCCTCCGGCAGGTAAATTTCCGGTACACCCTGCAACACAATGCCGGGCAGGGCGTCGGCAAGGTAGCTTTGTAAAGCGGCGTCCTGTCCGAAAATCTGCTCCAGCAGTTTGGCTTGCAGTTGGGCGCAAGGGTGGTCGGCGGGGATCACCGGTGTTTGTGGGCCGGGCTCCGCCAGGGGGGCACTGCCCGGGGTAGCAGCCGCCAGCAGCTGCCCCCGCAGCGCATCTGCTGCGGGTTGAAAGCCGGGCAGAGCGTATAGCATACGGCACCAGATGGGCAGCATCAGGTTTTCTACGCAGGTCTTCAGGGTGCCCGCCGGGAAAATCAGCTCCAGAATATCCCGACAGCGCTGCTGTCCCAGGACCTCAAAAAAACGCTGCTCCATACAGATGCTGCGAAAATAGGCATACACCCGGTGCAGACCGGTCAGCTGTACATCGTCATTTAAAATAGGGTAGTCCAGGGTCAGCAGAGTATCCTGGGGGGCGTACAGCCGGTTGTATCGGTGAAAAAACGCCGGGTAACCCCTGGTCACGGTATCCGCAAGGCAGCGGTTGCCAAAGTTGACAAACCGGGGCATCAGTGCATTGTAGGCAAGCACCAGCTTTTGCGCCTTGGTCTGCAGCAGGGCAAGCCCCTCCTGATACAGGGTTTCGGCATCCGGCAGCCGGGCAAAATCCTTTTGCGGGGTCAGGTCGGTGCAGTCGGTTTGCAGCGGGACGGCATGGGCAGTATCGGCTGCCCGCAGCCGTTCGGCGGCGGCAAACCGCTGGGTCAAGGCGGTATCGGTACAGTACAGCACCGCCTCGGTCAGCTGGATAAACCGCTGTTCGGAAAGGCTTGCGTGATCCGCTCCTGCCCATCTTTCGGCAAGGCTGGTAATCACGGGGGCAAGCTGGGCAGGGGTATAGTATTCCGCAGTGTCAATCATCGTCATATCCGTCCTCCGTCAGCCGGGCAAAGGCGTCTTCGGTATCCCGGCGGCGCAGGGCGGTTTCGGGGTCCAGTTCTTCCCATACCTCATCCGGTAGGTCGGCACTGCCCTCATCCCGGACAGCATCCGCCCACTGGGGCAGGCAGGTTGTCGCCAGCTGCTCCAGATCTCCCCGGCAGGGGCTGTCAAACAGATGCCGCATGGCTTTTAGCAGCTCGCTGTCGGTGGCAAGCTCCTCGGAATCGTTTTTGTATTCCAAAAACAAATCGGCAAGCCGGGCAAGCTGATCTGTCCAGCTGCGGGGGTCGGCGTAATCGCTATCTGCAAAGGCGTGCATAATGCGGGGCAGCAGCCTGTCATCCAGCAACACCCGGCGCTGCTCGGTACGGGCAACGGAAAGCCGCTCCAGCAGCAAGCTCGCCTGCCCCTCAGTCAGGGTCAGCCCGTAGCACGCCGTCTTTTCCGCGGCGCGGCACAGCTTTTTTCGCTGGGCGGCGTTTGTGGGGTCGGGACAGTATAGCCCGCCCTTTTGCCCTTTTGCCAGAGCGGGCGCGCCCCCTAAACCTGTCACGATCAGGGCGGCACGGTCGGCATTTTTCGGTTTCTCTGCCATGAAGCTCTCCTTTCCGGTACAGTACCGTTCTAATATGTTGAACAGAAAGTATACCACTGCCCATAACAGGATTCATGTAGATTTGTCAATGATGTGAGA
>DCHC01000051.1 GCA_002314755.1 Faecalibacterium sp. UBA1762
AGCGGGTTACGAGGCTCGAACTCGCTACCTTCACCTTGGCAAGGTGACGCTCTACCAGATGAGCTAAACCCGCATTTGCTTTTCGCCGAGAAGCTGACCTCTCTTGGCGACAAGCATTATTCTACACGATTTTTGACGAAATGTCAAGCACTTTTTTGCATTTTTTGAAAAGAATATAACCCTACAAAGAATAAGAAAAATCAGGGGTTTCGGTTCATATTATTAAAGAGTTTTCAGAATTTCCGACGCTTTGAATTTATATTTTGTACCGCAGAACTGGCATCCCAGCTCCAGCTCATCCTGTTCCCGCTGCAGCTGTTCCAGCTCCTTACGGCCAAGGCTGATCAGGGCGCGTTCCATCCGGTCGCGGCTACAATCACACCGGTAATCCGCCGACTGCTCATCCAACAGATTGGGTTGAAAGCCGTCCATGGCAAGCATGGCGATCTGCGTTGCGGTCATACCCTGATCCAGCAAGGCAGTGACGCTTTGCATAGCTGCCACGTTCTTTTCCAGCCGATCAATCTCTGCATCTGTTGCGCCGGGCAGCAGCTGCAGCAGATACCCGCCTGCACGGCGGATATGGCAGTCAACATCCACCAAAACGCCCAGAGCACAAACGGTCGGTATCTGTTCACTGGTGGCGTAATAAGAGGTAATATCCTCGGCGATCTCTCCGGAGACCAAGGGTACCTGACCCACATAGGGCTCTTTCAGACCCAGATCCTTGATCACCGTCAGCATACCGTCGGCACCCACTGCGCCGCCCACATTCAGCTTGCCGTCACTGCGCAGCGGCAGCTCCACATCCGGGTTGCCGATGCAGCCCTTCACTTCGCCCCTGCCGTTCGCCACGGCAATCAAGGAGAGGGCAGGCCCGTCTGCCTTGATGCGCAGGGTCAAGGTATCCTGCACACTTTTCAAGTTTGCGCTCATCAGGACGGCTGCCGTCAGCAACCGGCCCAATGCGGCAGAGCATACTGGGCTGGTACGGTGAATGCGAAGCATTTTTTCCACAATTTCGGTGGAATCTATCGCGGTGACCAACACGCCCCCGTTTTCGGAAATACAGCGAATCAGTTGTGCCATAAGTATTGTATCTGTCCTTTCTGTACCAAAGAAACCTGTTCAAATCTTCTGCAGCTGGGTGTACAGCTTTTTCGCAACAAAAATCATGCGTTGAGAGGTATCCTTCAGATCACGGAAGGTATCTCCGTCCCGCACCTCCAGTATCTGCAGACCAACGCCGGAAAGCGCCTGCTCCACCTGCTCACGGGTATAGCAGTATTCGTCAAATTCTTCCCGGTAGCTTTCACCGGTGCAGCTGCGGGTCGTCTCGACCGTAATATGGGTAGATAAGACAGCCTCATCGTATCTGCTGGTCCAAATACAGGATGCGTCCGGTGCTTCCACCTGATAGCTCTGGTCACGCAGAAGAGTCTGATACTTGTAGGGTGTATTCATATCAAAGATAAAAACCGCACCCTCATCCATAAAAAAGGCAACTTGAAAAATCGCCTTCTGCAAACGCGGATAAGGACCGATATGGTTTAAGGTATCAAAGGTCGACACTGCTGCCTGCACCGTGCCGAACAGCTCCATCCGGGTGATATCCTGACACAGTAGCTGAACCCGCGCCTGCAGCCGTGGCTGCTGCGCCAGCCGTTCCGCAAGAACCTCCAGCATGTCATGGGACAGATCCAGCGCCAGCAGATCGTAGCCATCCCCCGCAAGCGCCCGGGTCAGTAGACCGGTACCGCAGCCGAGATCAGCGATAATGCCTTTTTTTACACCGAAACGGCGCAGGGACCGACGGATATAACGGTGCAGCCGCCGATAGTTGGCGGCGCCGTTCAGCTGGTCATAAAAATAAGCGAACTCATTATACATAGCCTCAGTCCAAAGCTTCCTCCGGGTTGACAGCCTGTTCAATGGCCTGTTTCAGTATCTCAATACCCGTGCCTTTTTCCGCACTGGTGGGTATGACTGCACCGCAGCCATACTGTTCACAGCATCTGGTCAGCAAATCGGTCTGATGGGCAAGCTCAGTCTTATTCAGTTTATCGCACTTGGTCAGAGCGACCACAAAGGGAATCTCCCGGTCAGCGAGATATTCCATCATCTGGTAATCCTCGCCGGTCGGCTCCCGACGGCTGTCGACCAACTGAACCAGCAGGGTATAATCTCTGCCGGTTTCAAAATAACGGTTGATCAGCTCGTCCCACCGCTGCCTCTCCGAAGCGGAAACCTTAGCGTAGCCGTAGCCAGGTAAATCCACAAAATGGACATCCCCCACCCGATAAAAATTAACAGTTGCGGTTTTGCCGGGGGTGGCGCTGACACGGGCAAGACTTTTTCGGTTGCAAAGCTTATTGATCAGTGAGCTTTTGCCCACATTGGAACGACCGGAAAAGATGATCTCGGGACGGTCGCATTCCGGCAGCTGACCGGAAACTCCGAAGGCTGCCCAAAATTCTGCTTTGTTGTAGTTTACGGTCATGGCGTCTCCTTTTCACTGCATTGGCGTTTTGGCCGCAGAACCGTACGCTTGACAGACGGTTTACTCCGCCTTTTTCTGTTTGGCAGACACCTGGGCCTGCTTTGCGCAGACCAGCGTATAGTTCAAAACCTGGTCCAATCTCTCCACCGGGATAAACTCCACCTTATCTTTAACCACCGCGTCCACATCATACAGGTCGCTCTCGTTATCTCTGGGGATCAGTACAGTGCGCATTCCTTCCCGGTAGGCAGCCATCGCTTTTTCCCGCAGGCCACCGATGGGCAGCACCTCACCGTGCAGGGTGATTTCGCCGGTCATTGCGATTTTGCTGTTGACCGGGTTACCGGAAAGGGCGGAGATCAATGCAGTAGTCAGGGTGATACCGGCAGAGGGACCGTCCTTTGGCACTGCGCCTTCCGGGGCGTGAATATGAATATCGGCAGTTTTCAGGATAGATGCATCTATGCCGTACTCTCCGGCGTGAAACCGGGCATAGCTGACTGCCAGCTTGGCAGATTCTTTCATGACCTCGCCAAGAGAACCGGTCAGCTCGATCTTACCGGAACCGTCCTGCAGCACCAATACCTCTATGGGCAGCACCTCGCCACCCACACTGGTCCAGGCAAGTCCGTTTGCCACACCCACCTGGTCGTTACGACTTAGGTATGCAGGCTTTCTGCGGCGGGGTCCCAGCAGCTGGGATACATCCTCCGGGGTCAGGGTCAAGGGTTCGGGTATCTCCTGCTCTTCCAGACGGCGGGCGCATTTGCGCAGCAGTTTGGCAACGGTTCTTTCCAGGTTGCGCACACCGGCCTCACTGGTGTAGCCGTCAATCACAGCCTCCAGCACGGAAACCGGCAGCTTGACCTGCCCTTTCAGGCCTGTCTTTTCCAGCTGCTTAGGCACCAGATGCCGACGGGCAATCTGCAGCTTTTCCACACGGGTATAGCTGCCCAGCTCAATCACATCCATACGGTCCAGCAAGGGCTTGGGGATGGTATCCAAATTGTTCGCCGTCGTGACAAACAGCACCTGAGAAAGATCATAGGGAATATCCAGAAAATGATCCTTAAAGGTCTTGTTTTGTTCCGGGTCCAGTGCCTCCAGCAGAGCAGCGGCGGGGTCGCCCCGGAAATCGCTGGCCATTTTGTCAATCTCATCCAGTAAAATCAGCGGGTTGGAGCTTTTTGCCTGGGTGATAGCGGCGATCAGCCTACCGGGTAGCGCACCGATATAGGTGCGGCGATGGCCGCGGATTTCTGCCTCATCCCGCACGCCGCCAAGGCTCATGCGGACGTATTTTCGGTTCATACATTTGGCGATAGACTGGGCTATAGAGGTCTTACCCACACCCGGAGGGCCAACCAGGCAGATAATCTGCCCCTTGACCTCGCCGGCAGTCTTGCGCACGGCCAGTATTTCCAGAATGCGCTCCTTGACTTTTTCCAAACCGTAGTGATCCTTATCCAACTGACGCTGCGCCTTTTTTAGATCCAGACAGTCGGTGGTGTACACACCCCAGGGCAGGTCCAGGCAGGTATCCAGATACGCCCGGATGACGGTTGCCTCCTGGTTCATATTGTTCATCTTAAAAAGACGGTCGGCTTCCTTGTTCAGCTTGGCAGCCACATCCTCCTCCAGGGGAAGAGAATCGATCTTCTTTTTGTAGGCAATGGCATCGGAGCGAATATCATCCCCCTCGCCCAGCTCGTCCAGAATGACTCCCATCTCCTCCCGGAGAAAGTAGTCACGCTGTTCCTTTTCCATGACCTCATTGGTCTTATCCTGAATTTCCCTCTCCAGCTCCAGTACATTGTTTTCCTTAATAAAAATGCGCAGTAGCGTCTCCAGACGGCTAACCAGGTCGGGGGCTTCCAGTATGGTCTGCTTATCCTGATACCGAAACAGCACATTGGAGGGTACATATTCGCTGATGAAGCGACCGTCATCGTTGGAAAGCACGGTAAAGACTGTCTCCTTGGAAACACGCTGACCCAGGGTCATATAACGGTGAAATTCCTCTTTGATACGGCGAACATAGGCTGTCACCTGATCCTGCTGGTCATCATGAGGCAGGGTGATATTCGCTGTGCGGATATCCGCCATCAGCATGCCGTCCGTCTTTTCCAAAAACTCCATTTTGGCGCGGAACTTGCCCTCGGCAAGTACATTGATATTTTCCTCGTCCACCCGCAAAAACTGCTTGATCTCCGCAACCACACCGTAGGTGTACAGATCTTTTGCGCCGGGATCCTCTACATTAATATCCTTTTGCGCAACCAAAAAAACAGGGGCAGAATGCTCCATTGCCCAGTTGATGGCCGCAATGGATTTTGCACGCCCGACCTCAAAATGAACAACATTATTGGGAAACACCACCAGACCGCGCAGCGCGACAGCGGGCATCTGCATGCTGTCCTCCCCGGCGGGGGCGATGATTTTGACTTTTTCCGGCATAGGGTTTCCTCCTGATAAATTCTGTAAAAAGGACACTTGGTTTTTTATTATACTTCATTTTTGTAAATAATGCAACTTTTTTATATCAAGACCAGGTTACAAAATTTCAAAGGAAACCAGTTCCGAAATGCCCAATTTGCTGCAGGTTTCCCTGCCCAGCCGCAGCAGCGTCTCCAGCTCGTCCTCCGCAGCTGTTCGGCTGATTTCCAGCCCCTGGCTGACCATCCAAGAGGTTTCAAAGCAACCCTCATCCAGCCAGTCGTCATCATAGGCAGTAAATCCGTACAGATACACCGGGATATGAGACCCAAACAGGCAGGTTTGATAGTCCTCTTTTAGCTTTGACAGCGTTTTTTGTTGTTCCGGCAGCTTATCATCGGAAAAGCTGCAACATTCCCATTCTCTCACCCGGCAAACCTTCTCATACGCCTGTCGGTCATATAAACAGATCTGTATGTTTATCGGACAGATCTCCACGCTTTGCTCCGTACGCGGCACTTTGGTATACCAGCGGAATATAACCGTGATGCGGGGTGGCATAACACCTCGTGTGATACCGGTTGTAATCAAACAGCAAAAATCCGTAAGAATGCCGCAAAGCAGCTTTGCATTCTCCTCATTTCTGCCGAAGAAATCTTCTCCGTTAATATTTCCCTGCAGCGTGCCGAGTTCAGGAGTTTTATCAGACATGTAACGATCCTTCCTTTCGGGTACTGTGCCGTTCCGCAAAGCGGTTTTCGTGCCAGAAAATGGTGCAGAAAGGCATTGAATTTTTATACACCGGATACTTAAGGCGGACATTAAAACGCTTTTCTTGCAAACCGCAGAAAAAACTGGTAAAATAAAATGCATATCACCCCGTTGCTCAGAGGTGTTTCTGACATATTATTTGTTTGCAAGTAAGGGAGTATTTTTCTATGTGGTTTTGGCTTTCTCTGGTTACACTGTTATGTTGGTCCGGATCGGATATTTTTTCTAAAATCGGCTGTCAGGACGAAACCGACCGCTACGGACACCTGAAAATGGTGATGGCAGTGGGCGCGGTGATGGGGTTGCACGCCGCTTTTGAAATATTCATCAAGGGTGTTTCGGTCTCTATTTCCACCCTGGTGACCTATCTGCCGGTCAGCCTGTTGTATATTCTTTCCATGACCCTGGGATATCTGGGGCTACGGTACATTGAGCTTTCTGTCTCTTCACCCATCTGCAATTCCTCCGGCGCTTTGGTTGCGGTGCTCTGTATTCTAACTGAGGGCATCGGGACAGTTAACGGCTGGCAGATGGGGGCTATGGCGCTGGTCTGCACCGGCGTCATCGGTCTTGGAATCGTGGAATCCCGGGAGGACGAAGCCCTTCGCCTTGCCCGTCAGCAGGCGGGCAACCGCAAATATGCCAAAAGCTGGCTTGCGTTGGCGCTGCCCCTTGCCTACTGTTTGTTAGATGCCGCCGGAACCTTTGCAGATTCATTGGTGCTTCGCACCCTGAACGAAAAGGAGGCCAATGTCGCGTATGAGCTTACCTTCTTGCTGGCCGGGTTCGTGGCTTTTGTTTGGGTAGTGCTGATCAAAAAGCAAAAGCTGCTGCCCGCCACGGAGGGTCCCAAGTATCTGGGCGCAATTTGCGAAACAGCTGGTCAGTTTGCCTATATCTACGCCATCGGGGATGAAGCACATATCATGCTGGCAGCACCCATTATCAGCGCCTACTGCGCGGCGTCAGTACTGTGGGGCAGACTTTTCTTAAAGGAAAATCTTTCCCGTAAGCACTACATTATGATTGCGCTGGTGGTAATTGGCATCATTGTTTTGGGTATTTTTGACGCGTAAGCAGGGAGCTTTTTCCATCGAGGAAGAAAAAAGTTGAGCAAAAAACGGTTCAATCGCTCCGGGAAAGGGATGTTCATTCTCATGGATATTATCGGTAAAGGCAAAGACAGGCGGCGGATCAGTGCCCGGTTTGCGCTGCGTTCCATCTATCTTGTTTTGGGAAGCGTGATTCTGTCCTTTGGACTATACAATATACACAGCCTTTCCGGCGTGACCGAGGGCGGCATGTTAGGGCTGACTCTGCTTGGAAAGGTTTGGCTGAACCTTTCCCCTGCCATATCCGGCTTTGTGCTGAACGCCCTTTGCTATTTTTGCGGCTGGCGGCTGCTGGGCCACCGCTTTATCCTGTATTCTGCCATTGCCGGGGGCGGGTTTTGCCTGAGCTATGCTTTCTTTGAACAGTTTGGCCCCCTTTGGCCGAATTTAGTCTATCACCCCCTGGTAGCGTGCATATCAGGTGCTGCGTTCGTGGGGGTAGGGGTCGGTCTGTGCGTTTTGGCAGGGGGCGCCCCCACCGGTGACGACGCCCTTGCCATGGGGCTTTCCAAAGTACTGCATACGGATATTCGTTGGATTTATCTGATCAGCGACCTGGTTGTACTGGCTTTGTCTTTAAGCTATATCCCAGTAAAAAAGCTGGTGTACTCGCTGCTGACTGTGATTCTTTCCGGCCAGATTGTGGGCTGGATGCAAAAAATATCTCTGCCTTTTTTACCCGGCGAAAAAAACAGCGAAGAAAGTCAACCCCATAAAACAAAGAAATAGACCGTTAAAAAATAGGTATCCTGTCAGCGGGATGCCTTTTTCTTTTGCCGAATGACATCTGCCAACAGACAGCAGAGGTTTGCAAAGAAGATCACACAGGCGATCACTGCCCCACAAAGGGTAAAATAGGATTCCGGCAGGATATTGATGACCTCATCCAGTGTGGGATCGAACACCCAATTGGATTTTCCCGGGAAAAACACCCGGTGAAAAACCACAAACAGACTGTAAAAATCTACCATACCCCAGATTCCCAGCACCAAAAATGCACCGACACTGCAAACTGCCGACCAAAAAACAGGCAGATGCCCACCGGAAAAGCCCTGCAAGCCCTTTTTTCTGCGTATCATGGCGAGAATCATCATTAAGATCAACACCGCGCCACAAGCCGTAACCACCCCGAAATCCAACCGGAACAGTGTGAGACAATCCGCAAAATGGGACTGTCCATCCATACTGTACCGCAGTGTGCCGGTGGAAAAAGGCGCGCCCCGTACAAGATAGTTCATCACTGCATCATAGCTTTTCCGGATTACCTCTTGGCTATAACCTGTCTGCTGCGCCAAAGCGGGAATCAATCGGTAATAAAGCCCCCGCCATAAAATGGGCACGGCAATCGCGCCTGCAATAATTAACAGCGCAGTGCATATGGCAATGACGGTACTGCCAAACCGGAGCCAACCGCTTCTCTTCATCCTTCAGACCCTACCCTTTCCGGTATATTTCCGTACTTTTTGGATTGTACCATATCTTCACAGAAAAATCGAGAGGTTATTTTGCATCTGATTTATCCTGATTCTTGTTCAATCCTTCTGATTATCTGACTTTTTAAGCTGTTTTCCTGTTTAAAAGCCGTGTCGTTCTGCGTGATATTGCTTTTTTAGTCTTTTCGGGGTATGATAAATATAGTAAAACGAAAGGGGGACCGACATGGAAGCCTTTTTTCAAAACAGTATGCGTCTATTTGGGCCGTTTCATCTTATTTTTACGGCAATCGGGGTTCCGCTTGCTATTGGGGGTGCGGTGATGGCCGCCAATCTCTGCAAAAATGCCCGAAAAAAGCCGGGGGCGCATTCTTTCCCGGAAAACACAGTTTTTTATCAAAATAGATGCCAAAAGACTCTACTTCTCCTTTGGACAATCTTTATCCTGATGGAGCTTTGGAAACAACTTGCCCTGGAAAGGTATGTCGGCAGTGGAGAGCGGTACTGGTATATTCCCTTTCAGCTTTGCAGTATGCCCCTGTACCTTTGTCCCATCGCAGGGTTTTGCCGAAAATCCCGGCTGAAACAAGCTGTCTGCTGCTTTTTGAGCGGATATTCCCTTTTGGGCGGTTTTCTGACCCTTGCCTTTCCCGAGGATATTCTGATCCGACCGCTGCCCTTTGCAGTGCACGGCTTTGTGTGGCATCTGTTGCTGATTCTGCTGGGCGTTTTTTTGGTTTTAACCGGCTACGGCAAAACGCAGTCCCCGCTGCCGGACAGCGTCTGTCGGGTAGGTCCCTTATCCGCCGTGTGGGATGCCGGTTGGGTTATGTTAGTCTGTTCCTGCATAGCGCTGACGCTGAATCTGCTTTTGTGGGAGCCGTCCGGTCATTCCATCAACCTGTTTTATCTGGGTCCGATGCCCAACTCTCAGCCGGTTTTCTGCGAGATCTGCAAAAGGTACGGGTGGGGCATTACGGCAATCTGCTACCTTGCGTGCTGTACGGCGGGCGGCGATCTGCTGTGCCTGCCCTATCAGCTGAAAAAGCTTTCGTCCCACAAAAAAGCTGCTAATTATCAGCCGATTTAAGTTGCTTTTATCACAGCGATTTTAAAGCAAAAATAACAGAAAACGAAAAACATAAACAGGGGTGCAAACTCATGATACAAGAGGATATCAAACGAATTCAAGATTACGCAAGGGAGCATTACCAGGATATGCTGCGGCAGCCGCAAGGGCTTTTAAAATACCCGTATATCGTACCCGGCTCCGCCAGCTACAACAACGATCTGTGGGACTGGGACAGCTGGTTGACCGATATTGCCCTGCGGCAGATCTTTTTGGATAATGGGGCGAATACTGCATTATTGGAACCCTATGAAAAGGGCTGCATTCTGAACTTTTTGGAGCAGCTGGATGAGGCAAGCGGCAGTATCCCCATCTGCATTCAGCCGGGCGGCGTTCTGCGTTCCTTAAAAGCAGACGCCGACCCTTTGCAGGAAAACAACCATAAGCCCTGCCTTGCGCAGCATGCGGCCTTTGTGACCAACCACTGCGGCAGTGCCCAATGGCTGCGGGAAAAATACCCGGCGCTGGAGAAATTTGTGGGCTTTTATCTAAAGAATTGCCGACATGAAAGCGGTCTGTTTTTCTGGATGAATGACTTTGCCATCGGCGTGGACAACGATCCCTGCACCTTTTTCCGTCCACGCTGCTCCTCCGCCTCCATCTACCTGAACTGTCTGATGTTCCGAGAGCTGCTGGCCATGGCATACCTAGCCAAAAAGCTTCAGCTACCGGAGCGGGCAGCCTTTTATGACCAACAGGCAGAGGCGCTGCGCAGTGCGATCAACCGGCTTTGCTGGGATGAAAGGGACGGCTTTTACTACAGTGTCGACCTTGCGCTGCTTCCGGTGGACCCGCAGGCCTGGCTGCACTCCGGCTGTCCGCGCCACTGGAACACACTTTTGCAGCGTATCGATGTCTGGTCCGGCTTTATGGCCCTGTGGGCAGGCGTTGCCGATCAAGAGCAGTCCGCACGTTGTGCCCTTCGGTCGGCAGATGAAAGGACCTTCAACGCCACATACGGCATACGAACCCTCTCCCGGTTGGAAAAAATGTACACCGTGGTTGCATCCGGCAACCCCAGCTGCTGGCTTGGGCCTATCTGGGGTGTTGCCAACTACCTGACCTGGTCGGGGCTGGTACGCACTGGTCATACCGTCCAGGCAAAGCTCGTCGCCGAAAAAACGGTTCTTCTGTTTGGCCGGGACCTTGAAAAAAACGGCGTTCTTCATGAATACTACGACCCGGATACCGGTGAAGGGGTGATTAATCCCGGTTTTCAGAACTGGAACCTGCTGGTGCTGAATATGATCGCTTGGCTGCAGGGTAAGCCTCGTGTAGAAGAATTCTGATCGGGTGCTTTCTGACCGGGTGTTTTGTGACAGGTCGTTTCGGTACGGGTTACCTGCCCCACGACAGTTTTTTTATTGACAAACCGGTGCTGTCCTCTTTTATGGACGACAGCGCCGGTTGATTCTTTTACCCGATATGCGTAGCTGCGGCACGCTGCGTATCCTCTAAGGGAGAGTGACCGAACTGTTTTTTATAGGCGCGAAAAAAGGTGGAATACTCCCGGTAGCCACTGCTGGTGGCAGCCTGTCCCGGACTTACCCCCTGATAAAGCAGTTCTCTGGCGGCAAACAGACGCTTGATCTGCACATATTCCCACACCGAGGTGCCGGTGGTGCGGCGGAAGATCCGGCTGATCTGAGATTGGCTTAAAAAGAACCGCTGCTCCAGCTGCTGCAAGCTGCTCAGCTCGCTTAAGTGCAGATTGATATAGGTGACCAGCTGCGCGCTGATCTGCTGCTCCGGTACAGGAGGCTGGTTGCCCTCTCTTTTTTGCCAGGCGTCCGTGATCTGCTGCAAAAGCGGCAGAAGGTATACAATTACACGCTGGGGGCCGTCATCCGGCGCGTGCTCAAACAATAGCTGCATACATTGCTTGATAAAGTCGCCCGGCAGCTCCCCTGCTGTGTACAGGTTTCCAGTGCCCAAAGCCCGGTCAGTAAAGGGGGGCAACAGGGTTTTCTGCAGCTCCGGCATCAACAGCTGGGTAGAAAAATGAATGGCGACTCGTTCATAGGGAACATCGGTAGCGGGCTGCATGCTATGGGTTTCACCGGTGCGCATGATCAGCAGATCCCCGGGCTGCAGGGTATAAATATGCCCCTCTACCAAACAATTGGCCCTGCCGCTGATAAAGTAAAGCAGCTCCATCTCAGTATGGGTATGTGGCGGAAAAGCTGCCGGGTCCGGTACGGTATCCATCGTATGGTGGCACTGGACAGTATCATATTCTATTCTGCCAAACCAATCCATTTCCGTATCCGCCTTTCTGTTTGCACAGGTAGATTTCCCCTTTGCAATCTTTCCAGCTTACTATAGCAAAAAATGCTTGGATTTGCAATACCTGTTGCAAATGTTTGCACTTGTTTTGCAAAACCGATTTGTTTAGAATAAGTGTTAACCTGAAAGAAGCCTATCTTTCTGAAAAAAGGAGTGAATGACTATGCAAAAAGCCTATCTTTGCGGCAACCGGGAGGGCATCAAGCTGTACCGTTCCGTAAAAGAACTGCCCATTTACGACTACCATTGTCATCTTTCCCCCCAGGAAATATATGAGGATAAGCCCTTTGAAAACATCGGTCAGGTGTGGCTGGGCGGTGACCACTACAAGTGGCGGCTGATGCGTCAGGCAGGTATTGAAGAAAAATACATTACCGGCGACGCCGATTGGCATGATAAATTCATCCGGTTTGCACAGGTCATTGAGCTTGCTGCCGGCAACCCCCTGTACCATTGGTCCAAAATGGAGTTGGAGCTGTATTTCGGTGTAACCGAGCCGCTGACTGCGGAAAGTGCTGAGCGCATCTGGCAGCAAGCTAACCGAACTATCCGACAAAAGCAGCTTTCGCCCCGTAAGCAAATCAACGCCTCCGGTGTGGCGCTGATTGCCACCACCGACGATGTGGCAGGCAGCCTTGCCTGGCATGAAAAGCTCGCCGCTGACCCTGGTTTTTCTGTTAAAGTGATTCCGTCTTTCCGTACCGATAAGCTGATGATGGCAAACCGATCGGATTACCCCACCTATATTCAGGAGCTAAGCGCCGCCTGCGGGGTAAATGTCACCGATTTTGCCTCTTTAAAACAGGCTGTCTGTGCCCGTTTGGATGATTTTGTTGCCCACGGTGCAAGATTTACCGATGTGGGCATTCCGGTGTTTCCCGACCGGATCGGTACCGAGCAGCAGGCTGCTCTGGTGTTCTGCAAGGCACTTCAGGGTGAGGAGCTGACCCAGTCTGAGCTGCTGGGCTTTATCGGCTATCTGTTTGTTTTTTTAGGACAGGAGTACAAAAAAAGAGAGCTGGTCATGCAGCTGCATATCGCCGCCTACCGCAACGCCAGCAGCATCATGTTTCGCACCCTGGGGCCGGATACCGGCTACGACTGCATCGGGGATGCAGTCAAAGGCAGTGATGTGATCCGGGTGCTGGACGCCATCGAGCAGACCGGCGGTCTGCCCGAGACTGTGTTGTACTCCCTCAACCCGGTATCCCACACCCAGCTGATCAGCATTGCAGGCAGCTTCCCCCGGGTGCATTACGGTGCTGCCTGGTGGTTCTGTGACCATAAACGGGGTATCGCCGAGGTGATTGAGCAGCTGGCAGAGGACGGTTATCTTGCCGCCTTCCCCGGTATGCTGACCGATTCCCGCAGCTTTTTGTCCTATGCGCGGCACGATTATTTCCGCCGTATTCTCTGCCGGGTTTTGGGCCAGTGGGTGCAGGATGGGGAGCTAACTGAGGCAGCTGCCTTACAGGTGGCGCAGCGGGTCTGCTGCGGCAACCTGCAGAAGATGCTGAAAACCCGCGGCATCGACTGCTGATCTTTACCGGAGCCGACCAATTGCTTTCTCTTCTTTTAAGTATTTGTCTCTAATCGTTTTTAATCATTTTAATAACCGAAAGGATACAGAATATGAAACGAGTAGTTGTGATTACCGGTGCCGGTGGCGTGCTTTGCTCCGGCTTTGCCCGTGCACTTGCAGCCAAAGGGGATGCCGTTGCCCTGCTGGATTTGAATCTGGAAGCTGCCAACGCAGTTGCAAAGGAAATTGTTGCCGGGGGCGGCACTGCCGTAGCATACAAAGCAGACGTTTTAGACAAAGCCAATTTGGAAGAGGTGCACGCAAAGGTATTGGCCGATTTAGGTTCCTGCACCGTACTGATCAACGGTGCGGGCGGAAACTCTCCCCGTTGCACAACCGCCCATGAGACCTTTCAGACCGGGGACGAAACCGCAAGCGATCTATCCACCTTTTTCAATTTGGATAAGGCCGGTTTTGACTTTGTCTTTAACCTGAACCTGATGGGTACCCTGTTACCCACCCAGGTATTCGTCAAGGATATGCTGGGCAAGGACGGCTGTTGCGTGCTGAATATCTCAAGTATGAACGCGTTCCGTCCGCTGACCAAAATTCCGGCCTACAGTGCTGCAAAATCCGCTGTATCCAACTTTACCCAGTGGCTGGCTGTGCACTTTGCCGGTGAAGGTATTCGGGTCAATGCCATGGCGCCGGGGTTCTTTGTCACCAATCAGAACCGTGCCCTGCTTTTTAATCCGGACGGCACGCCCACTGCGCGTACTCACAAAATTTTACAAGCCACACCCATGGGCCGTTTTGGTGACCCTGCCGAGCTGAACGGCACCCTGTATTGGCTGACTGACCCGGAAGCTTCCGGTTTTGTAACGGGTATTGTGGTGCCGGTTGACGGCGGTTTTTCCGCATACTCCGGCGTATAACGCTTTGATATATTAGAGAGGTTTACTATGCAGCAGTTTACATTATGTGCCTTTGCTGATGAGGCAAGCCCCAATCTGGACGGACAACTGACTGCCTTGCAGCGAAACGGAATTACCCACCTGGAGATTCGCGGCGTAGACGGTAAAAATGTTACCGCGCTGACCGAAACAGAAGCAAAGCAGGTCAAAAGCAGGCTGGATGCCGCTGGTATTAATGTGTGGTCTGTAGGCTCCCCCATCGGAAAAATCCGTCTGGATGAAGATTTTACCGCTCATTTGGAGCTGTTAAAGCACACCCTGGAGCTGGGCAATATTTTGGGAGCCCATGTTCTGCGGATGTTCAGCTTTTACCCTGCAGAGGGCAAGACCCAAACGGACGGCAAAAACCAGGTAATGGATCAATTGGGTCAAATGCTGGAGGTCGCGAAGGATAGCGGCATCACCTTATGCCACGAAAACGAAAAAGGTATTTACGGCGATATCGCCTGCCGATGCGCAGAAATTCACGCTTCATTTCCGGAATTGCCTGCCGTTTTTGACCCGGCAAACTTCATCCAGTCCGGGCAGGATCCCCTGGCCGCATGGCAGCTGTTGGACAAATATGTCCGCTATTTCCATATCAAGGACGCCCTCGCCGATGGCAATGTGGTGCCCGCAGGATGTGGAATCGGCAATCTGCCGGTTTTGGTCAAAAATTATGCCGGGCTGGGCGGTAAAGTGTTGACGGTTGAACCGCATTTGCAGGTTTTTGACGGTCTTGCCGGACTGGAACGTGAAGGTGAACAGAGCGGGATTGGAAAAGCCTACAGCTACCCCACCGCAGACGCAGCATTTGACGCGGCAGCCGATGCCTTAAAGAAAATATTGGCTGATATGGAATAAAAAGAAAGAAGGATTTTCAATATGCAGATCGGTGCGCAGCTTTATACTGTCCGCAATTTTTGCCAAACCACAGAAGGTCTGAGCGAAACGCTGAAAAAGGTTGCGGATATCGGTTACCAGACGGTTCAGCTTTCGGGCGTATGTGCCTATGACCCACTGTGGATGAAGGAGCAGCTTGCCCAAAACGGGCTGACCTGTGCCATTACCCACACCGACCCGGAGCGGATGATCGCCCAGCCGCAGGTTGTGGCTGCCGAACATGATCTTTTCGACTGTGACCACATCGGTATCGGCGGGTATGATATTATCCATAACGGCATCGATGTTTTTTGTGAGAAATTCAAACCGGTTGCCGAGGTCTTTACCAAAAGCGGCAAAAAGTTGATGTATCACAACCACTATAACGAATTTTCCAAGCTGGACGGCAGTCTGATCATGGATCTGCTGACCGAACGGTTTGCCCCGGAGGAAATGGGCATTACCTTGGATACCTACTGGGTGCAGTATGCCGGCGCCGACCCTGTACAGTGGCTGTACGCCCTTGCCGGTCGCACCCCCTGCATCCACATGAAGGATATGCTGTTTGACCAAAAGATGGCACCCATCGGCGAAGGGAATATGAACTACGACAGTATTTTGACCGCGGCCGTGGACACCGATGTCCAGGTTGCGCTGGTGGAACAGGACGAAAGCTACGGCAAAGACCCCTTTGACTGTCTTGCCCGCAGTTACGCCTATTTAAAATCCTTCGGTTTGGAATAAACTGCAAAAAAACACTTGTTTCTCAGACAATAACGACTTATACTGATATCGGTTTGAAATATTTTCTGCCGGAAAGAGAGGATTTCATTATGGATAAAGTCAGAATGGGCATCATCGGCGTAGGTAATATGGGTACCGGTCATGCAATGAACATCAAGAACGGTCTTTGCCCCGAGATTGAGCTGACCGCTGTGGCAGATATCGACCCTGTCCGGCTGGACTGGACAAAAGAAAACCTACCTGGTGTTGCAACCTTTGCCACTGCGGAGGAGATGATGGATTCCGGTCTGGTGGATGCCGTTGAGGTGGCGATTCCCCACTATTTCCATCCCCAGTATGCCATGGCAGCCATGCGCCGCGGTATTCATGTTATGGTGGAAAAGCCCGCCGGTGTTTACACAAAGCAGGTACGGGAGATGAATGCCTGCGCAGACGAATGCAATGTCACCTTCGGTATGATGTTCAACCAGCGCACCGACCATGTTTACCGCAAGATGAAGGAGATTATGCAATCCGGTGAACTTGGCGCGATCAAGCGTGTTAACTGGATCATCACCGACTGGTACCGCACCCAAAGCTATTATGACAGCGGCGCCTGGCGTGCAACCTGGTCCGGCGAAGGCGGCGGCGTGCTGCTGAACCAGTGCCCTCATCAGCTGGATCTGTTCCAGTGGATCTGCGGTATGCCCTGCAAGGTGGATGCACACCTGCATTTCGGTCATTGGCATGATATCGAGGTCGAGGATGACGTCACCGCCTATATGGAGTTTGCCAACGGCGCTACCGGCTGCTTTATCACTTCTACCGGCGATGCCCCCGGCTCTAACCGGTTTGAGATCGACTGCGAAAAGGGCAAGCTGGTCAGTGAAAACGGCAAGCTGACCCTATGGAAGCTGGATGTCAATGAGCGGGAGTGGTGCTTTACTGCGCCCATGGGCTTTATGCCCCCCAATTGCGAAGTGAGCGAAGTGGAGACCGATGGTTTGAGCGAGCAGCATGCAGGCGTTATGAACGCCTTTGCCGGTCATATTCTGCACGGCACACCGCTGGTTGCAGACGGTCATGAGGGCATCAACGGACTGACCCTCTCCAACGCCATGCATCTGTCCGCTTTCCTGGGCAAGCCGGTGGAAATTCCCTTTGACGAAGATCTGTACTACAACGAACTGATGAAACGGGTTGCCACCTCCCGCCGCAAAGCAGATGTGCAATCCACGGTCGCCGACCTTTCCGGCACCTACGGCGGTTCCGGAAAATAAGCTTTGGTTACCCGAATAAATTAGGGCATTCTCTGATATCTTTAAAGATTACGGCGGCACCTCTGAACGGGTGCTGCCGTAAATCATCGGAAAGGGTTGAACTGAATAAAATGAAAGAGCTTCGCGTAGGCGTAATCGGCGTAGGCAACATGGGCTCCGCTCATGTACAAACCATAGGCAGTGGGCTAATCAACGGGATGAAGCTGACTGCGGTAGCAGATATTGCGCCTGAGCGCCTTGCCTGGGTAAAAACACACAACACCAATGTAATCTGCTACGATAGCGCCGAAAAATTGCTGAACAGCGGATCGGTAGATGCCGTAATCATCGCCGTGCCCCATTGGCTGCACCCGGAAATTGCCTGTCACGCTTTTGAAAAAGGGCTTCATGTCCTGACGGAAAAGCCTGCAGGTGTGGCGGTCAGTCAGGTGCAGCAGATGATTGAAGCACGCCGAAAGGCCGACACTGTTTTCGGCGTTATGTTTAACCAGCGAACCAATCCCCTTTTTGCCCGTTCGCGGCAGCTGGTGCGTACCGGGGCCCTGGGTCAACCCAAGCGGTTGGTATGGATTATCACCAACTGGTACCGCAACCAGGCATATTACGACAGTGGCGCATGGCGGGCCAGCTGGCGGGGCGAAGGCGGCGGCGTACTGCTGAACCAAGCCCCACACAATTTGGATCTGTGGCAGTGGATTTTCGGCATGCCCAACCGGATTATGGGCTTTTGCGATGTAGGGAAATACCATCATATTGAAGTGGAGGATGATGCCACGATCTATGCCGAATACGATAGCGGCGCGCGTGCCACCTTTATTACCACCACCGGTGAATATCCGGGCACCAACCGGCTGGAGATCAGTGGAGACCGAGGTAAGCTGGTGCTGGAGGATGGTGTGCTGAAATTTTGGCAGCTTGCGTATGGTGAACACGAATTTAGATTTTCCGCCAAGGATCCCTCTGCCCCGCCCCCGGCAATCACCTTTACCGAAACAAAACAGGAACAGCCCGAAACTGCCCACCGGGGTATTCTGCAAAACTTTGCGGACGCCGTATTGCTTGGCACGCCGCTGCTTGCCCCCGGCGAGGACGGATTAAACGAACTGAGCATATCCAATGCAGCGTATCTTTCCTCCTGGACCGGCGGCTGGGTCGATCTGCCGCTGGATACTGCCGCCTTTGACCGTGAAATGGCAAAAAAAGTAAGTTCCAGTAGTTATTCCGCCACACAGGTCATACCGGAGCCGACCGACGGCAGCTACAAAACCCGGTGGAGTGTGCGCTGGTAAAGCCTATGCTACCCCTTGCCATTCCCCTTTGGATATGATATGATAAACCAAACGAAACTTTGAAAGGACCGGTGGGACGATGGCAAAGAAAAACACCCGCAATACCAAGGGGCGCATTGTTGCCGCAGCCTGGAAGTTATTTTACGAAAATGGATACGAAGAGACCACCGTAGAGGAAATCGTAGAAGAATCAGGCACATCACGAGGTTCCTTTTACCATTATTTTACAGGTAAGGACGCGCTGCTATCCTCTTTAAGCTACCTGTTTGACGAAAAATACGAAGAGCTGATGCCTCAGCTGCAGGATGCCATGACCGCGCCGGAAAAGCTGGTGTTTTTGAACCGGGAGCTTTTTCTCACCATTGAAAATACGGTTTCCATGGATCTTTTGGCCAGATTGCTTTCCAGCCAGTTGTTCACCAAAAGCGATAAAAATCTGTTGGATCATAACCGTATCTATTTTAAGCTGCTACGCCAAATTATTTTACAGGGACAAAAGGACGGACAAATCCGTTCGGATATTCCGGTTGGGGAAATTGTCAAAGCGTATGCCCTGTTGGAGCGGGGTCTGATGTACGACTGGTGTATGTGCGAGGGGGAGTATTCTCTTTCTCAATATTCCGCCAGGCTGCTTCCCTGCCTGTTGGCAGGGTATCTTTCCGGTAGCGATTGAAGTTCTGTCGTTCACCGTTCAACAGATGGTCCGATTCTGTTTTAACGCAGGATCGGGTTTTTTCTTAAAATTTTTACAAAGTAGTGTATTTTGCACATTTTTCGTTCTATTATATTACCGCCATTAATTATTCGGTGGTTATGGGATTGTTTACAACTATTCACGATAATATTCATGTTTTTGTACATACATTGTTCTGTGTTTTATTCTTGTTTTGTTTGTGATATAATATGACCCGTAATGAAAAAAACGGGCCGACCGGCCTGGAAGAAAATTAGGAGAGTCTTTGTTATGGTATTAGGATCGAACATTGCAGTTATCACCAGTATCGTGTTGTACCTTGCCTTAATGGTCGTTATTGGCGTGGTCTACAGCAAAAAGAACAATTCCGTCGGTGATTTTTATCTGGGCGGCAGAAAGCTGGGGCCTCTGGTCACCGCCATGAGCGCCGAGGCCTCTGATATGAGCAGTTATTTGCTGATGGGTTTGCCCGGCCTCGCTTATTTCTGCGGTCTTGCCGAGGTGGGCTGGACTGCCATTGGTCTGGCTGCCGGTACTTACCTGAATTTCCTGTTGGTTGCGCAGCGTCTGCGTCGTTATACCGCAAAACTGGGCGCCATCACGTTGCCCGATTATTTTTCCAAGCGATTCAACGACCAACGCGCCCTACGTCTGCTTGCTGCGTTAGTCATTATCATCTTCTTTGTTCCCTACACCGCATCCGGCTTTGCAGCCTGCGGTAAGTTGTTCAGCAATCTGTTCGGCTGGGATTACATGACCACCATGATCGTCAGTGCGGTCATCATTGTGTTGTACACCACTATGGGTGGTTTCCTGGCTGCCAGCTTTACCGATCTGATACAGAGCATAGTCATGACTGTTGCTCTGCTGATCGTTTTGGGCTTCGGCATCCGCTCTGCCGGCGGCTGGAGCGCAGTCGTGGAAAATGCAAAATCCATTCCCGGCTACCTAAACCTGAACCAATCTGTGACCATCAATTCCGCCAAAGTCAGTTCCTTTGGCTTTATCCCCGTTGTGTCCACCCTGGCATGGGGCCTTGGTTACTTTGGTATGCCCCATATTCTGCTTCGTTTTATGGCAATCGAGGATGACAAAAAGCTTAAGGTCTCACGCCGTATCGCCTCTACCTGGGTGGTCATCTCTATGGGCGTTGCCATTCTGATCGGTATTGTCGGCTTCGCCGCCTCAAACGCGGGTGCGATCACCCTGTTTGAGAACGGAAGTGATTCCGAAGCCGTTATCGTCCATCTGGCTCAGCTATTGTCTCAGCGCGGTACCGGCGCCGCCTTGATTGCCGGTTTGATCATTGCCGGTATTTTGGCTTCTACCATGTCCACCGCCGACAGCCAGCTGCTGGCTGCCTCCAGCTCGGTTTCCGAGGATATTGCCCACAATGTGCTGGGCTTGAAGCTGAGCAACAAGACCACCATGCTGCTGGCTCGTCTGACCGTTGTCGTCATCTCGGCAATCGCCATCTTCCTGGCACAGGATCCAGGCTCCTCCATCTTCGGCATTGTCTCCTTTGCCTGGGCTGGCTTTGGCGCTGCCTTCGGTCCCGTAGTTTTAGTGTCTCTGTTCTGGAAGCGCGCCAACAAGCAGGGCGCTTTGGCCGGTATGTTTGTGGGCGGCGCTGTGGTTTTCCTATGGAAATACCTGGTTCGTCCCATCGGCGGCGCGTGGGACATCTACGAGCTACTGCCCGCTTTCCTGTGCGCAACCATTGCCATCTTTGTTGTCAGCCTGCTGACCGCAAAGCCGGAAAAAGAGATTGCCGAAGTCTTCGATGAAGTTCACAACATGAAATAAGCATCCCGCCTTGCGTGAAAAACGCCCTGCAGATCGTTTGAATCTGCAGGGCGTTTTTTTCTCGGCGCTCTTTTTCGTTAAGAAAGAGAGCGCCGATTCAGGTATTTGTTTATTTCGTACGGTATTTGACCGAATCATCCTCGCACCGAACGATCCGGGTTACCAAACTGCCGTCGGCAAGAGTCACACCGCCCCGTGCCCAGCGCAGATCCACCAAATCTGCCTTACCCTGCACCTGGTTGCGCTGCTCCTCCGGCAAAATATCCATCCCGGTTTCCAGGTCATACACCTTGGGAATATCCAAACCAAGGATATTGTATAGCAGCATCACGCAGGCATTGGCGTTAAAGCCGTGGCAGTAGCTGGAATTGTTCATATTCCGCACCTCCCACAGAGTGCCGGGTCCCTCGGTCAGCATGGGCAGATACAGGGCACGCAGTTCCCGAAGCAACTGATCGTTTTCCTGCCACTTAGAAAGCAGCGACAGCCGGACCTCCAGACCGATAAACATCTGTGCGCCGCCAAGCTGGGGATCAATGGGTCTGCGGGGGGCAGGGCCCATTGCCCACAACACCTCATGGGTGACAGAGGGCAGTTCCTCCTTGCCGAAAAGCTCGCTCCAAAGCATAACATACTGGGCACTTTCGGTAAAGCGACCGCCTTTTTTCAGGGTATCTCCATCGGGAATCAGTGTATCCGGGAAGAACTGATAGTCATGGAAATCCGCTTCATTGCCCTCATCCAACAGGGTACTACGCAAAATGGTACGCATTTTATGTCCTAAAGCAGTCCAATCTGCCCGGTGATACAGACTGCCAAGCCGTACAAGCATGTATGCGTATAGTGCATTGGCGGCAGTACAGATGGGTGCGGTGTTTTCCGCAGCGTTGGACTGAGACCAGTCAATAAAGATAAAGGGCATATCCTGCAGCAGACCAAACCTGCCGATATAATTTTGCGTACCGTTGACAAAATCAGTTACCCGCTGTTCATATTGCTTGGCAAAGGCAATATCACCGGTGCGCTCCACATATTCGACCAACTCCAGCATTCCCCAAAAAGACCATGTGGTAATACTTGGCGCGCCGGGAAGCTTGGCACCCGGGTAAACCTCCGGGAAAAAATTGTTGGGACTCCCGACGCCATCCCCGTAGGGCGCGATCAGAAAATTTTCCAAAAAAGCCTTTTCCACCGAGCTGTCACCCAGAACCAACGCTGCGGCACGGGCTGTCCAAAGAGAATCGCACAGCCAACCGCCACGCTCCCGCTCCGGGCAGTCCATAAAGATATCCAGCGTATTCAGCCGCAGGGTACGGTAGGCAGCCTGATAGATACGGTTGACATCATGGTCAGAACAAAGAAACTCTGCCGATAGCCGGTCGGGATAGCAGTACTCCCGCACGTGCAGATCAGTAAAGCTGCAATCCGGAACGGGAGCATCCTTTTCCGCTGCGCGCAGATAGATACGGGTATAGCGCACCAGCGCAGGCTCCATAGTCAAAAAGCTCCACTCGCCTGCCGGCAGATACAGTCTGGTGACCGGGTTCGCCCCACCGACACAAACCCCTTTGATATCATATTCGGGGATGGATTCGATATGTACCAGATCCACCACACAGGGTGCTGCGCATTGGATAGTCACACCCAAAAAGCCAAGACGCAGTTCACCGAAATCGAAGGCTGCGCAGACCTGCTTATTTTTTATATTGCTGAAGCAGACGCCATCCTTGTATCGGACAGCACTGCCCTGCAAAGGCTCTTCCACTGTCTGAACATATTCCCGGACGGGAAACTCCGTCAGCTTCGCATAATAATCCTCATACAACTTTTCAAACCAGATACCGGGGACCGGCCGTTTTTCATCCCGGTATGCACCGACCGCCTCGGTCAAACGGGCATTAGCCTGCTTTTCCAGGGTGGCATAGGGCATACGACGTGGCAACAGCTTAGGCGTGTTCGCTTCGCAAATCGAGGCCTTCTGCCAGATGCATTCCGTCAGCGTGCCATCCTCCGGCCCGGCGGTACGCCAGGCGGTATAATCTGCGTTCAGATGATAGATTTCGGTATTCTGCCGACAGTGGGATATTTTTGCAGAATACTGTTCCCGCTGGGTCAGACGCAGAGCATCCCAGCTTTCATCCGTGGCTAAAATACAGGTTTCGCCTGTCCAAACCTCTGCCAAAAGCATGCTGCTTTCACAACTGCAATCGTTAGAATAGCCGCCCAAGCATTCCACCGAGGCTGTCAGCTCTACTGCAATCCGATTTTCTCCACATTTTACATAGGACAGTAAATCCACCACATCCACCCGCAGATAGCCTTTTGCCGTACGGGCAGGACCGTGCATGGCCAGAACCCCATTGACATACAGCCTATAAAAAGACCGGGCGGTCAATCGGATTTCCAGGTTCTTCGGCAACTGGGTCAAATACAGGCTGTGTGCAAAACCTGCCTGAATATTTCCGGTGTTTTCCAACCCCTGCAAAAACACAGGCTTTGCTTTTTGTAAAAATTCCTGCATAAGTATTCTCCTTCTTTTTCCTGATTCAGTCGGCAGGTTTTCTGACCGGACTGTCATTTCTGATAGTGTCATTATAACATATTTTACCAAAAATCAAAACTTATTTTTTTGCGTTTACAACCTGTGCAAAATGCTTAGCCGGAAGGATAGCCTCCAAAATAACTGGGAACATCTCCCACAATAACCGTCTGGGTCAGAATCATATCGCTGGTGACCTGCTGGCGGGTGTGATAGCTGCCGCAAAAACATTCCACCGTAACCGACATACGCAAAATAACGCTGTGCATGGTCTGATTCAGACCCGCGCCCTCCAGCCCGGAAAGAAAAGAGGATTCTACATAAGAAGACGGCACAATGTGAAAGGTAAGGCTCGGTCCCCTACCGGATAAAAGATTAATTCCTAACACGGTGCCGACCGGCACCCTCACCTTTTGCGGGAAACGCTCTACCAAAGCCTTATTTGCCGCAAGGGTCAGGCGGGAGGAGATATCGTTTGCCTGCCCCGGGTTGACCGTGATGCTGCTCACCTTTCCCTGTTCGTCCGCATTGACATGAAAAAGCTGCTCATAACTGACCGGGTTTTGTTGCAGTTCCTCATTGATGCTAGTGTTGATTGCCGTAACCGCAATATATTTTGCCTGATTTTGCGCAAATTCTTTGATAGTCTGTCCGCAAAGGCGATCAAACAAGAAAAATACAGCCACCGGCAACCCCAAAAGCAGCAAAACCACCAACAGCGGGTGTCTTTTGTGTTTTGCGGTTCGCTTCGTTGCACTTTGAAATTGCTCTCTTTGCATACCCGTTGCCGCCTTTCTGTATCTTACTCTCTATAGAATATGTCACAACCCCTTCGGATGATACCAAAACAGGCACCGCAGCGGGACAACCGACTGCAGTGCCTGTTGATAATATTCAATATATTACAGAGAAATAGTCTTCGAGATCTCATCCAGCTTGGGATCCAGGGTCTTTTTCATGGAAAGAGCTTCATTGATGCTATAATCTACAATGGCGTCACTCTTTAAACCCACAACACGATTATAGGAGCCCAACTCCAGCAGCTCGACCGCGCGATAGCCCATCAGGCTGGCAGTCACGCGATCCCGCACAGAGGGGCTGCCGCCGCGCTGTACATGACCAAGAATCGTGGCACGGCTTTCAATACCGGTCTTTTCCTCGATGATCTTCGCCAGTTCCTGCGAGTGACCTACCCCCTCCGCAACCACAATGATAAAATGCTTTTTACCGGTTTTTTGTACCGCAATCATCCGGTCAATGACATCCTTTTGCACATCAAAGGGAATTTCAGGCACCAGACAGGCAATCGCACCAACCGCAATACCCACATTCATGGTCAGATAACCGGCGCCGCGTCCCATGAGCTCAATGACCGAGCAGCGGTCATGGGATTGGGTAGTATCCCGCAGCTTATCGATCATCTCAACAGCAGTGTTCATTGCCGTATCATAGCCGATGGTGTACTCGGTACAGGCGATATCGTTATCAATGGTGCCGGGCAGACCGATGCATGGAATGCCGTGCTTCGCCAGCTGCATAGCGCCACGGAAAGAACCGTCTCCGCCGATTACAACAACAGCATCAATACCAAACTTTTTGCAGGTCTCCGCCGCCTTCTCCTGTCCCTCCGGGGTGGTAAAAGCCTTGCAGCGTGCCGTATAAAGGGCGGTACCGCCACGGTGGATGATTTCAGATACACTGCGCAGATCCATCTCGCGGATTTCTTCGTTTATCAGACCGTTATAGCCACGTTCAATACCCACCATCCGAAAGCCTTTCGCTATGCCGGTACGCACCACTGCGCGCACCGCCGCGTTCATGCCGGGGGCATCGCCGCCGCTGGTCAGTACCCCAATCGTTTTAATTTCTGCCATGATTGACCATTCCTTTCTGACGCCGGTTCCCTGTTTTTCCGGCGCTTTCTGCCGTTGCTTCTTATACGGCAAAGAAACTTTTCAAGCTCTTATTATACCCATTTTCAAGGAAAAATGCAATGAAAAAACCCGATAATTGTCGCTTTTCGCTTTGCAATATTCCGCAAAAACTTTACATTATTGTGTGCGGAGAATTGCCGGTTATTTCAGGACAACATTCTCCTTGCCCAAAATATTCTCCAGTTCTTCTATCAAAAGCTTTGTGGGAGAAACCCACAGATTTTTGGGGGCAAGCATGTACTTACCGATGCTTTGGTTGTAGATGGTAACCGGGGTGGAGCCCGCAAATATTTCCATCAGATTACATACTCTGGAAAAAAGGGGACTATCTGTATCCGGCAGCTTAAGATACAGGTTTTTCTGGGCAGTTTTTTTCTCCTCTTCCGGTTTTTCCGCCCCGCCAGCTATCCCGTCGGGTGGACTCGAAACTGCAGCGGACTGGATGGTATCTGCCAACACCTTGGCGGGTTCATCCTCCTTGACGCTGACCCTGCCGTTCATAACAATTACGGCATTTTCCGAAATACTATCCATGCAGCTGCGCAGAACCTTGGGAAAAACCACAACCTCCATGCTGCCGGTCAGATCCTCCACAGTCAAAAAGGCCATAGTTGCGTCCGATTTTGTTGTAAGGTAACGGAACTTGACAATAATACAGACCAGCCTGACGCTCTGCCCGTCCAATTCCTTTCCCTCTTCGCCGGTGATTTGGTTTACCGTATGGGTATCCACACGGCAAATCAAATCCCGATAGGCGTCCAACGGGTGTCCACTCAGATATAGGCCGCTGATTTCTTTTTCCATCTGCAGCTTTTCAGACAGAGAATATTCCTGCATATCCGGCATAATAAATTCATTTTCAGTCGGTTTATCTGTGTCTTCCCCGCTCATCACATCAAACAGACTCAACTGGCCTATCATATTACGCCGGGAATCGTTTTCCACGCTTTTCAGCACCGATTCCAGCGCCGCAATAAGCTTATGCCGGTTAGGCTCCAAACGGTCAAACGCTCCTGCTTTGATAAAACTTTCCACTGCGCGGCGGTTCAGCTCGGTTCCCTGCAGTCGCTTACAAAAGTCGTAAAGCGAGGTAAAGGGTTTTACTTTCCGTTCCCGCACGGTACTTTCGATCAGATTTCTACCCACATTTTTCAGGGCTAACAGCCCAAAACGCAGGTTATCTCCTTCCACCGTAAAGCCCAGCTCACTGGTGTTAATATCGGGAGGCAAGACCTTGATACCTAACCGCTGGCATTCGCCGGTATACTCGATGATCTTATCGGTAACTCCCAACACGCTGGTGAGCAACGCCGCCATAAACTGACGTGTATGGTGGCACTTTAAAAACGCAGTCTGGTAAGCCACAAAGGCATATGCCGCCGCATGCGATTTGTTAAAGGCGTAACTGGCAAAGCTGGTCATACTGTCATAAATCTGGTTGGCAATCGCTTTGGAAATGCCGTTATTGACACAGCCACAGCAGGTGTTACCCTCCTCGGTGCTGCCATAGATAAACCGCTGGCGTTCCTTGGCCATCACATCGTGTTTTTTCTTAGCCATGGCACGGCGCACCAGATCGGCCTGACCAAAGCTATAGCCCGCCAACTCGCGGCAGATCTGCATGACCTGCTCCTGATAAACGATACAGCCGTTGGTCACATCCAAAATCGGCCGCAGCTTTTCGGTGGAATAGCTGATCAGTGCCGGATTGTGACGGTTGCGAATATAGGTAGGGATAGAATCCATCGGTCCGGGACGGTACAGCGAGATGACAGCGATCAAATCCTCCACATCCCGTGGCTTCAGTCCCATCAATACCTGTCGCATACCGCCGCTTTCAAACTGGAAAGTACCGCATGTATCCCCGGCGGATAGCATACGAAACACCGCCTCATCATCCATAGGTGCGGTATCCACGGAGAAATCGGGATCTGTAGTTTGCCGAATCATCTGTTCAGCATCGTGAATCACAGTCAGAGTGCGCAGACCCAAAAAGTCCATCTTCAAAAGGCCCAGTTCCTCAATGGTGGTCATGGTAAACTGGGTAATGATCTGTCCGTCCGTACAAGAAAGGGGTACGTATTCTCTTGCCGCCTCACGAGTGATGACCACGCCTGCCGCATGGGTAGAAGAATGGCGCGGCATACCTTCCACTTTAATGGAAAGATCTACCAGTTCCTTGACCTGAGCATCCTGGTTGTACAACGCTGCCAACTCCGGAGATACCTTCAAAGCCTTATCCAGCGTCATTTTCAACTCGGTAGGAACCAGTTTTGCAACCTTATCCACTGCCTGATAGCTCATATCCATCACGCGACCCACATCCCGGATCGCCTGCCGGGCAGCCATGGTACCAAAGGTAATGATCTGCGCCACGTGATCCGCGCCGTATTTGCGCACCACGTAATCGATAACCTCCTGTCGGCGTTCAAAGCAAAAATCGATATCAAAATCCGGCATACTGACACGCTCGGGATTCAGAAAACGCTCGAACAGCAGATTGTATTTCATGGGGTCGATGCCGGTTATTCCGATACAGTAGGCGGCAATACTGCCTGCGCCGCTGCCGCGACCCGGCCCGACGGGGATACCCTGGCTACGGGCATAGTTGATAAAGTCAAAGACGATCAGGTAGTAGTTGATATACCCCATCCGGTCTATGACGGAGATTTCATAATCCAGCCGCTGGCGGTACTCCTGCGGCACATTCTCGCCATACCGTCTGACTAAGCCGGTATAGCACAGATCCATAAAGTATTCCTTGTTGTCCCGACCGTCCGGCGCACAAAAATAAGGCAACTTGGTATTGCCGAATTCAAAGTTAAAATTGCACATTTCGGCAACCTTGGCGGTATTAGTGCAAGCCTCAGGTACCAGTGAAAACAAATCATACATCTCCTGGGTGGTTTTGACATAGAATTCATCGGTACCAAATTCCAACCGATCGGGATCGTTGATGGTTTTGTTGGTAGCAATACAAACTAGAATGCGCTGCATCTTACTGTCTTCTTTGGTTAGATAGTGGGCGTCATTAGTAGCCACCATGGGAATATCCAGCTGCCGGGCCAACTTAATCAATTCCGGCAGAACCCGCTGCTGCTCTTCCAGGCCGTGATCCTGCAGCTCGATATAAAAATGATCCGGACCGAAAAGAGACTGATAATACCTTGCGGTGATGATAGCCTGCTCCCGGTTACCGGCAAGCAAAGCCTGGGGGATTTCCCCCGCAAGACAGGCAGACAGACAGATCAGTCCCTCATGGTACTGCTCCATCAATTCCCGGTCGATACGGGGTTTGGAGTAAAAGCCCTCCACAAAACCAGCTGAAACAAGCTTGATCAGGTTCTTGTAGCCGGTCTCATTTTCGCACAGCAGCACCAGATGGTTGGAGTAATCCATCTTGTACACTTTATCAAAACGGGTGCGGTTGGCCATATAGACCTCGCAGCCGATAATCGGCTTAATTCCGGCATTTTTACAAGCTTTATAAAAATCCACACAGCCGTACATAGCGCCATGATCGGTAATCGCTACGGCGGATTGTCCCAAATCTTTGACCCGCTGAACCAGCTTTTCGATCCGGCACGCACCGTCCAGTAAGCTATACTCTGTATGGATATGCAGATGGACAAAATCTTTCAATCCCGATGCTTCAGACACTTTCCCGGCCCTCCTTTTTCCCGTTGCTGACGCCCTCGGCTAACTCCACCAATTTTTTTAACCTGTGGGACAGCCCGCTTTTACTTACCGGCGGCTGCATACCGGCAGCCAGCTCTGCCAAAGAGATATCCGGCTGCGCCAAGCGTGCGGCGGCAGCTTGCTGCAGTGTCTCCGGCAGTAGCTTTATTCTGCCGTTTTTTTGTAAAATTTCTATCGCTGCCAGTACTCTGACGTTGGCGGCAACAATTTTATCAATATTCGCCGTCTCGCAGTTGGTGATGCGATTGGCCTGGTTGCGATAGTTTTTATAGATCTTTTCGTTCATAATATCCATGGCGCAGTGTACCGCGCCCATGGCTGTGAGCAGATCTTCAATCTGCTCACTGGCACGCAGATAGACCACCTCTGTGCCGTTCTTTCGGCTGCAATGTCCTTCAATGCCCAGCAGCGCAAGCTTTTCACAAAGCAGTTCCGCTAAACCCGGACGGGGAACCACAAACTCCAGGTGATATTCCTTATTGGGGTCACTGATGGTTCCGGCTGCCAAAAATGCGCCTGCCAAAAAACTGCCGGTACAGTCTTCGCACCTCTTAGCACCTTTTTTTTCTCCGTTCGGCACACTGCAGAGCAATTGCACCGCCTGAGCGTAAAATGCTTCAAACTCGCTACAGCCTTCCTCTGATGCTGAAAGGCCGGTAAGCTCCCGCCCGTGGCTCCACCACCCGGCACGACGCAATGAAATATTCTGCACGGAAAACTCAGCAACAAAATAGTCTGCGATCTCCGGGCTCTCGGTATGTATTTCCAGCTTGCGGGGTGAAAAAGCATAGGAAAAACACGCCGTCCCTACGCACACTGCACGGTGGCAGCAGCTTTTTTCAAGGCGGCGGTTCATCATTTCCTGTTTGACAGCCGTGGAAAAACTCATAGAACAACCTTTCTGGTATCTATTCCGGAAAATGCGCTTCCGAAAAAAGCATCGCCCAAAAACAAAAGCAAGCTAACGAACTATGCGAATCTCCCGCTCCAGGGTAAAGCCGGTCTGTTCCTTTACAACGCGCACAATCTCCTGGGTCAGGGCGACCACCTCCGCACAGCTTGCCCCACCCTTGTTGATGACAAAACCACTGTGCTTTTCACTGACCTGCGCCCCACCGATAGAAAAACCCTTCAGTCCGCACTGTTCAATCAATGCGGCCGCAAATGCGCCCTCCGGTCTCTTAAAAGTACTGCCGGCACTGGGCCATTCCAGAGGCTGCTTCTCCTTTCGACGGGCAAAAATTTCTTTCATCTGGACCAAAATCTGGTCAGCATCCCCTTTTTCCAGCCGGAAACTTGCAGATAGAATCACCTCGTCGGAATCCTCAAAGCGAGAGTGACGGTACCGGAAATCGCATTCCTCGGCTGAATATTCCTTTATTTCGCCGAGGGGAGTCAGCACCCGTACCGAGCAAACCACATTCTTCATCTCGCCGCCGTACGCCCCTGCATTCATATAGACCCCGCCGCCCACACTGCCCGGAATACCGTAGGCAAACTGCAAGCCGGTCAAGCCTTTTTGCTGTACTGCCAGGCAAAGCTTGGAAAGCGGCACCCCGGCTGCAGCCATGCAGGTCGAATCCGTAACCTCCAACGTATCCAGCTTGTTTGTCAAAATGACAACGCCGTCAAAGCCCCCATCGGCAAACAGTGTATTGGAGCCGCACCCAAGCAGATAAAAACGCAAGCTCTCCTGCCGCGCCAGCCGAACAGTATCACAAAGCTGCTGTTCATTTTCCGGGCTGCAAAGCAACGCTGCCCTGCCGCCAATGCGAAAGGTCGTCAGCATGGCAAGGGGAGCATCTGTCTCGCAGCTGATATGCTGCCGGTTTAATTCGGCACAAAGCCGGGCGAAGTGCTGGGTATGGGTCATACCGTAATACGCTCCTTTAAAAAAATCAAATAAGACCGGGTTACCCGGCGTAAACCGGGTAGTTTAACCCTGACAGCCGAGCAAAGCTGCGCCCACAATACCGGCGTCATTAAACAACTGGGCAGGCACAATTTGAGCACGCTTTTCACCGGTACGGGCATATTCCTCCCGGTCCACATAGCTGCGGATGGGGGCTAACAGAATTTCTCCCTGTTTGGAAACACCGCCGCCCACACAGACAATCTCCGGCTGGAAGATATTGATCAGATTCGTCAGACCGCAGGCAACATATTCCTGATAATTTTCCAGTATCGCCTTGGCAGTTTTGCTACCCTGAGCCACTGCATCAAAGACAAAACGGGCATCCACCTTTTCAATGTTCCCGTCCAGCTTTTTCCACAGGGCATCCTCCGGGTTGGCACGAAGCACTGCCTGCATATCCTCTGCCAGGGCACGGGCTGAAGCATATTTCTCCCAGCAGCCGCGACGACCGCACATACAGGGGCGACCGTCCTTTACAATGACCATATGGCCCAACTCGCCGCCTGAATGGTTATATCCGGAGTACAGCTTTCCGTCCAAAATGATACCGGCGCCTACGCCGGTACCCAAAGTAATCATGATAGCGAAGGAAGCACCCTTTAGCGCACCGGCAGCGTATTCACCGTAAGCTGCGGCGTTGGCGTCGTTTTCCACGTAAACCTTGCAACCCAGCAGCTTTTCCATATCCGGCCCCAAATACCAGTTGTGGTAACCAAAGTTTGCGTTAAAACCCACAAAGCCGATGGTAGGATCCACACTACCGGGGGTTCCGATACCCACCCAGGCAAGATCTGCAAGGGTCAGTCCGTTCTTTTCGACCAATGTACGGCACAAAGCTGCCATATCCGCCTCCACCTGGGCAGCCGGACGGGGCAGTGCGGTGGGACAACTGACGGAATCCACCACCTTCAGCTCACTGTTGACCAAACCGGCAGCGATATTGGTGCCGCCTAAATCAATTCCAATATAGTATTCCATGGTTTTGCTTCTCCTTATTCCTTATGTATAAACTGTAAAACAGTATTTTTCAAATTTTCAAGTGATGTCGTTCTGCAAGCCAAGGCGCTCCATCAGCTCCTCGGCAGCATTGTAACCCATCTTTTTCTGACGGTTACTGATTGCAGCCGCCTCCAGAATGATGGCAAGGTTACGGCCCGGGCGGATCGGGATAACCGATAGCGGCAGCTCCACGCCCATAATCTCGGTGGTATCCTTTTCCAGACCGGTCTTACTGTAGCTTTTTTCACCGTCCCATGGCTCCAGCTGAACCACCATATCCACCTTTTCGCTGGGTTTGATCGCACCGTCGCCGAAAATACGGGCGATATTCAAGATACCAACACCCCTCAGCTCGACAAAATGGCGAATATTTTCAGGCGCGTTACCCACAATGGATCGGTCAGAGACCTTTCTCAATTCCACCGCATCATCGGCAATCAAACGATGCCCGCGCTTAACCAGCTCGATGGCGGTCTCACTTTTGCCAACGCCGCTATCGCCGACAATCAGGATACCTTCGCCGTATACTTCCACCAAAACCCCGTGCCGAGTGATACGGGGTGCAAGCTCCACACTGAGGATAGAGTTCATTGCACTGATCAGATGGGTGGTATTCTCCGGCGAGTGTAGCAGCGGGATCTGATATTCCGTGGCAAACTCGATCATCTCATCAAAGATGGGCAAACTTCGGCTGACCAGAATAGCCGGTGGCTTTAACGCAAACAGTGTGTGGATATGTGCCCGGCGCTCGTTTTCGGAAATTTCCTGCAGATAGGACATCTCCACCATGCCCAAGACCTGAATGCGTCCGGTGTCAAAAAACTTATCGTACCCGGTCAGCAGCAGGCCGGGACGGTTGACATCCGCAGAATAAATAGGTATCTCTGCCAGATCCTTAGGGGTATAGATGACCTCCACATTCAACTGGGCTACCGCCCGTTTTAACGAAGTAGAAAAGGTTTGCATAGCTTGGTTCCTTTCTTTTCTGCGCAGATAGCGTTTCCGACGCGTACTTCTTTTCCTATATCGGCATTCTGCGCAGCATAACCGCATATTGCTACACCGTTACAGTTTGCCTCATACTATATTATATCCTTGCGGCAACCCTTGTGCAAGTTTTTTTGCATTTTATTTGCAGAATCAGATCATTTTGCTCAAAGATATGCGAAACAAAGCCGGATTGGATGATTATCTGAATAAAAAAAGCTTGACATTGATTTTGGATTGGAGTATACTTCAAAACATAGTATAAAAAAGGGGTCCGCATCATGGCAATGGCAATTTGCAAAATGTCATCATCCTGTTCATCCGACACTGCTTGTTCAGTGTGCGGCTGTTTTGTGATGCGTTGCCTTTTGCAGATGCTGAACCGTTTGTGTAAGTAAAATCTTTTACACACATCAATCTGTAAATACGGACAGGCAACAGTCACTTAAAGCTGTTGCCTGTCTTTTATTTTCCCACATAAATAAACACCGGTTCATCCGGAAAACAGGAGGATACAATTATGGAACGCGTATACAACTTCTCTGCAGGCCCTTCGATGATGCCGCTGGAAATTTTGGAAACTGCACAAAAGGAAATGCTGAATTACAGCGGTACCGGCAGCAGCATTATGGAGATGAGTCACCGCTCCAAGCCCTTTCAGGCGGTAGTAGACAACGCCGAGGCCACTCTGCGCCGTATTATGGAAATTCCGGATGATTACACCGTGCTGTTTTTGCAGGGCGGCGCAAGCACTCAGTTTTCTATGGTTCCCATGAACCTGGCGCAACGCGGTCAAACCACCGCCTATGCTGTTACCGGTGTCTTTGGCAAAAAAGCCTGGGAGGAGGCCGGTCGTTGGGGCAATGCTGTAGCCGTGATCAACGGCAAGGACAACGAGTTTACTGCTATTCCCAAGTTGGATGCCGATTCTCTGCCCCGTGATGCCGCCTATCTGCACATAACCGGCAACAACACGGTATACGGCACCACCTGGAACACCCTGCCCCAGACCGAGCTGCCCTTAGTAGCCGACTGGTCCAGCGCAATTTTGGGCAAGGTTATCGATGTGAGAAAACACGCCTTAATCTACGCCGGTGCGCAGAAAAACATGGGACCTGCCGGTCTTACCATTGTCATCATCAAAAAAGAACTACTGGACCGTCAGCTGGACAATGTAGTCCCCACCATGCTGCGCTACAACATCCACGCCGAAAAAGGCTCTATGTATAACACTCCGCCCTGCTATTCTATCTACATGGCCGGTCTGATGTTTGACTGGGTCAATCGGCAGGGCGGTGTGGCAGCGCTGGAGGCACGCAATGCCGAGCGCGCAGGTCGCCTGTATGCCGCGTTGGAGGAATGCAAGCTGTTCCACCCACTGGCTGCAGAAAAGGACCGTTCCATTATGAATGTCACCTTTAAGCTGGATACCGAGGAGATGACCGCTGACTTTTTGAAGATGGCGCAAAACCGCGGTATGATCAGTCTGAAGGGTTATCGCACCGTAGGCGGTTGTCGTGCCTCTATCTACAACGGTATGCCGAACGAGGGTGTACAGCTGCTGATCGATACGGTTCATGATTTTGAAATGGGCAAGAGAGACTGATTCACAAATACTGCAACAAATATAAAAGGACGGAAAACAACATGTATACGGTGAAAAAATTCAACTCTATCTCGGAGATCGTACGCACTGCTCTGCTGGAAAAGGACTACCTGCTGTCGGATGCGGTAGAAAATTACGATGCCGCTCTGGTTCGCAGCGCGGATCTGCACGAGATTGCTTTTCCCGAAAATCTGCTGGCCATTGCCCGTGCTGGCGCAGGCGTCAACAATATTCCCCTGGAGGAATGTGCCCAAAAGGGTATCGTGGTCTTTAACACCCCCGGTGCCAACGCCGGTGCAGTAAAGGAGCTGACCCTTTGCGGACTGCTGCTGGCAGGCCGCAAGGTGATCGATGGCATCAACTGGGTCAGCGAGCAGCATGCCGCCGGTGTCACTGGGCTGGAAAAGCTGGCAGAAAAGCAAAAATCTCAGTATGTCGGCCATGAATTGGCAGGTAAAAAGCTGGGTGTAGTGGGCCTGGGCGCGATTGGCGTACAGGTTGCGAACGCCGCCAGCGCAGGCCTTGGGATGGAGGTCATGGGCTATGATCCGTTCCTTTCGGTACAAGCTGCCTGGAAACTCAGCCGCAGCATTCGCCAAGCCACCACCATTGAAGAGATTTTTGCCGAGTGCGATTATGTCACCATGCATCTGCCCTTAAACGACGCCACCCGGGGCATGGTGGGTGAAAAGCTGATTACCACCATGAAGGACGGTGCGGTGCTGCTCAACTTTTCCCGTGGCGGACTGGTCGAATACCCCGCCCTGCTTGCCGCACTGGATGCCGGTAAGCTAAGCCGCTATATTACCGACTTTGCTGCCGATGAGATGGTGGGGCATCCCGGTGTAATCGCTATGCCTCACCTGGGCGCATCCACCCCGGAAAGTGAAGAAAACTGTGCGGAAATGGCTGCTGCACAGCTGGCAGATTATCTGGAAAACGGCAATATTACCAATTCGGTCAACTTTCCCGCCTGCAATCTGCCCCGCTCCGGCGCATGGCGACTTTGCATCCTGAACAAAAATATCAAAGGTATGGTTGGCAGCATAACCGCCGTACTTGCTCAGGAAGGGTTGAATATCGAACACATGATGAACACCAGTAAGGGAGAGGTCGCCTGTACGGTGATTGAAACCGACAACCAACCCACCGAAAAATGCTGCGATGCGCTACGCGCCATTGACGGTATTATCCGAGTACGCGCATTAGGCAAGTAAAATCGAAACGAAGCAACTCTCCGCAAAAAAGACAGACGCTGCCGCAAGTGTCTGCCTTTTTTAGGTTTCGTCAACCCGAACACGTTTACAGCTGGTTTTTCTCCGACCGGCGCGCTCATATCCTTGAACCCCCCATCCTGTTTTACGATAGACCGCCATACTGCGCTCTAAAACAAGGCCTACATGTCCCTGCAGTTTTTCAAAATCGGCGTCGCCGCTTGCGCCAAGGCCAAAATACAGGATAGAGGGAATCCCTCTGGGTGCAAAAAGCCGATTCCTGGTGGTCTTAATGACCCCCGGTTGGTTTTGCTCTTTTACGGTACAGATACATCCGTTAAGGTTGTCATCATTATCCCATGGGCAGCAGAGGACATCAAAGCCTTTTTCTTTCAAAAACGTCCCAGGCCACAACAGCTCCTTTAGACAGTCCATCGCCACATTACCCAGCGTTTCTAAAAAGATGTGGGTATATTTTGCAATGGCACAGGTACGGATCACCCGGCGCAACTCGTCTAAGCTCCACTCAGGAAAAAAAGAAGATATGAACACCTCGCAAGCGGATGAAGGGCTGTTCGGTCAGACAAACACATTAGATACTGTAATCCTGTTTGCCATAACAGAAAATACGCTCCAAAAGGGTGAAAAAGCCCTGCATCAACGCCGAATAATTCTCCGCACTTACAGTGGCGCCCCCTCCGGCATAACAGTCAGTACAAGGCCATTATCCAACTGCTTTTGCGGTTTGCCGGACCCTACCGTCACTGCATGATCACCGCCAAAGCAAAGTTCCCATTCCACACCGGGCGCATAGGTACAAAGCAGCTGACGAACCGCTTGACAGGCGGCCTTTTGGGGTAATACAATTTTCTACTTTATACCAAGGTGAAAAAAAGCCATTTTTCCCTACTCCTTTTTTCATAATCACTCCGGATCGCACTCCACTATCCTAACCATACCAAGGGCGTTTGCGTTTCTGGCATCAGAGTCTTCAATCAGCTGAATCTGACAGTCACTGTTTTGCCGTAAAAGCAGTGCAAGCGCCTGCTTTAAACGGCTTTGACCGGCAATGACCACCGATTGTGGGGCAGAGCGAAGGATCTCCTGTATTTCACCGCAAAGCACTGCCCCGATAAAAAAGCTGTATACCCCGTCTTGATCCAGTTTATATTTATTTTTTAAAATACGCACCTTGAACAGCGCCTTATTGATATTGTTTGCCAGGGTATACCGGTACCCTTTTTGTAGCCATTCCGGCTGTAGTTGTGCCTTATTAAGCTCTACCGACTGGCTTAGAATGGTGTGCCCGGCAAGGGCGGCAATCATTTCGCCGGAAAGCAAGGTGCTAAAATCACTGATACACTCATTTTCGTCAATCCGGATAATCTTGCTATGACTTCCAGGTAAAATAATCACGCAATTTGCAAGTTCTGTCAAAGGCAGACCGTAAACCTCTGCCTCCTCGCCCCTCATCATGTCGGCGGATTCATAATCTGCCGCATCAATTCTTATGCCGGGGATAAAAACAATGGGCATATCGATTATATGAGGGTAAACAAGCTCTTGTAACGAACGGTGAAGATTGTTTATTCCCGCCGGAGCAGAGATATGATCTACGGTGTACAGACCGGTTTCGCTGGTAATCATACCGGAGGCAATGACCTTTTTGATATTCTGCACGGTCAGTCTGTTTTGCTGCAACAACTGATATATTCCATCACGGACAACATCGCAAAGTGTTTTTCTCTGCGCAGCGCAATTTCCTGCACCAATAGCAAAAGCAATTGTATCTTTCACGTGACCGTCTTGTACCAGGCTTACTCGAGTATTGGTGGTACCGCCATCTATTGTTATATAGATTGCCATGTTTATTCTCTCCATTATAAGATATTATATAATAGATATACTATAATCAACGAAAGAAATAAAGTCAACAGAAAAAGTTGCTATAAAGGCTATAAAGGATTGTGAACGAATAACTGCACAGAGTGAGAGTTGCATGGAAGTGCACCAAAAAAGACAGG
>DCHC01000047.1 GCA_002314755.1 Faecalibacterium sp. UBA1762
CGCACCCCTCACGGGGACTGCAACATATCTGAATTCCTCCTTAAAAATCCTGATTTGCGGAGGATGCAATCCGCACCCCTCACGGGGACTGGTGTTGCAAAACCCTCCGTTTACAAACGGGCGCAAAAAAACTGCCTGCCTCGGATCATGATCCGAAAGCAGACAGCTTTTTCTTTTTTGCTTATTTATCTTTTTATTCAACCGTTATGTGATCGCGGGGCTGTATTGCCCTGCGGCATGGGCGTTACCGCGCTTCGTACGCACGCCAGTCAATGCCTGCCGCTTCGGCAAAGGCAATGCGCATATCCCACTGGTTGAACAGCTCACCGTCAATATAGCAGCTGCTGTTCGCGCAGTCAGGGTTGACGCAGCAGCCCCCCTCCAGTTTCCAGCCGCACTCGTAGCAGTTGACCGGCGTCCAGGCGACGCCGCACTCCGGGCAGCCGCCGGGCAGGCCGCCGTTATAGCAGGTATAGCATACCTTACCGTAGGCACGGCGATTGTCATCCTCCCAGGAAGTAAGCACCGGGTGCGGCGGTGCGTATTCGGTGTCGTAGGCATTGCCGCAAATGGGGCAGGTACCCACATCCGTACGGTTCCCGTGGTAGTGGCGCAGGTACAGGCTGCCGATCTCTTCCCCGCATACCTGACAGATGACGCCGACCCCGTTATTGTTGCCGACATAGTTGCCCAACTCGTTACCGAGCATTACCCAATGGTCTGTCTCGGGGCAGCGGGTGGTACGGGTGACTGTCTGGGGCTGCGGCTCCGGCTGGCTATCCGCTGCAGCGGACGGCTGATCGGGCGGTTGCTCCTGTGACGGGGTCTTGCCGCTCTTGCTGTTTTTCGGGTCTTCCTCTGCCGACGGAACAGTGTCCTCTGATGAGTTTTTTTCCGTTGGCTGCTCCTCCGGCTGCGCAGGTTGCTCCTCGGTCTGAATAGTGGCTACCGTTATCTTCACCTCCATACTGACGGTGCTGCCGTCCGCATACCCGGTGGGCGCGCTCACCCGAACCCAGACAGCCCCCGGCTTTAACCCTTTCAGTACCCCGTCTGTCATTTCTGCCACGCCGTTTTTGGATAGCAGCGTATAGCTGATTGCGGTACCGTCTATGACGGCGCCGTCCTCACTGACTGCGATGGCGTTCAGCTTTACACTCTCGCCCTGAGTCAATGTAACGGGACCGAAATGCAGATGATCGACGGTTGTCGTTTGGATCAGCTCGTTTGGGTCTGTCTGCTGCGTCGGCTCGACGCCGCTTTCCGGCAAAGCGTTTTCCGCAGGGACAGCCGCACAGCCAAACAGCATTCCGCAGATGGATAAAACGGCGACCGCAAGGACCATTAATCTTTTTTTCATTGTTTTTTCCTCCTGTATTTGTGTTTTCTTATTTATTTTATATCGGGGGCGGCCGGTTGGACTGCCCCCAAATATTGAAAACGCTATTTCTCTGCAGTGTCTCCCCCTTGTTCACCCTTTTCAGGGGGGTCCGCCACTTTTGGGCCTTTTTCGGATATTTCCTCGTCAGCGGTTTTCCACGACGCGGAGCAGCCTGCGACCAGCGCAAGTACTGCAAGGAAAGCCATCACACATAACGCAATTTTCACGCTTTATTTCCTCCTTTGAAAAACCGGGGCAAACGCCGGTATACAGCCCGCTGCCTGCTCTGCGGCAGGGGTCAACTGGGTTCGGGTGATCCGGCTTTGGCTGTTTTCGGCTGTCCCGGTCAGCCGGTCGGTTTCCTCCCCGGGGATGTTTTCATCAGCGGTTTTCACCGCGCCTGCGCCGCCTGCTAACATTGAGACAGCGACCGCCAGACAGACCCATACGCACACTGTTTTTTTCATGCGCTTTACCTCCGCAAAAGTTCTTCTTTCTGTTTTTCCCGGCGGGCACTGTTTTACGGTGTAAACCGGGCAAATACCCGCCGGGGCATCTTTTTTTGGGGGGGACTATCGACCCTGTGCGGTTAGCTGCCGTAGACCGCCCGGTAGCTGGCGCCCAGCTGCTGCAGCCTGGCGATCCGGTCGTTTTTGTCGGGATGGCTGTTCGACAGTACCGCAAACACACCCTTGGTATCAGAGCCCTCAAAGGTTTCGATCAGCGCACACAGATCGTCACCGTAGCCAAGCTGATAAGAGAATGCGTCCGCCTGGAACTCGTTGTCCCTGTTGGATTTCATCACCAGCGAGGTGCCGACCCAGGTCCAAAGCCTGGTCATGCCGGCGATTACCACGGTAATAGCCAGCTTGTATGCCGTCTCTACCGCGGCGGTAGCCATACCTTTTGAACCGCCAACAAGTATTGCCGCTATGGAAGCCGCGAAGTGGAAGAAATCTATCAGCAGCTTGATGACCGCGATGATTCCCGTGACCAGCAGGTTTCCGACGGTAACCACCAGGATCAGGTCGGTATCCTTATTGGCCAAATGACCGAACTCGTGGGCCAGGGTCGCCTTGAGCTGACCCTCCGGCACCTGCAGCAGACCCTGTGTAATACAGATTGTCTTGCGACCGGCAGCAAAGGCGTTCGGCTCATCATCACTGTTGATGTACAGCTTCACATCCTCCGGAATGTCGGGGTCCAACCGCCTTGCGTTGTCGTAAACCTCTTGAAAAATTGGGTCCAGATATTCCTGCTGCTCTACTCGTTTGATCATTCTGCAGCCGTATTGACGCCTTAAAAGCCATTCGCCCACAGGGGAAAGCGCGATAAGCAGGGATACCGCATACAGCACAGTACCGATGAGAAGTGCCGCCCAAAAGGGAAACTCCACAAGGCCGCCGCCGCCAAAGAGATACTGCAGAACATTGGCGATGACCAGAACATTCAGTACCAGATAGATCAACACCGGAATATTGGATTTTCTTGTTACTTTTCTGATTAAATCAAACAAATACATTTTCTTTTCCTCCGTCTCATTTGAAACATTTGTTTTCGATCTTTTTTTGCGAATAAATCAGGGCCTTAGCTTGCCAGACACCGGAGCACTTTGCTGCCCTGCTCTTTGTATCAAGGATAGCCGGTGTCTGTTCCCTTGACCTTTATTAGTGTTATGTTTTTGCCAACTTAACTTTTCCGGCGACCTTTTTTCTGTTTTTTCGCGAAAAAAAACGGAACCGTGCTGAAGCTTCTCAACACGGTCCGTTTTTTTCTGTACAGAAAACCTATGAAAACTGCAGGGGTAGTTACTTGAACAAAGCAGAAGCACTGCCCGGCAGAAAATCGGATATCAGTATTGACGATCTGCCACGCCGAACTGCGACTTGTAGGGATAAAGGTGCCTTCTTTACACGGAAAGCCCCCTTGCAAATGACCACACCCGTAAAATTTTGCACAGCTGCGCATAGCCCCGGGGCATACCGTCCCGGAGCGTCCCATTATTTTAGTCCGCAAAGGCAAATTTGGGTACAATGCCCCTTGATCTTGCCAAAAGATCCTCTGTCGCCTGGCGGCCAGAGGGTATAACATTGGTTCCTCCGGCCACATAAAGAGATGAAAGCTTCTCTTTTCCGATATTCCTCAGTATCCCATTGAGGTAAAACGCATTATTTTTTTGCGCGTTATTCTGACAGCCGCAGGTATAGGCCAGCGCAATTTCCTGCATGTTCCAGCCGGACCAGGACCGTACCAATCGGATTTCCTGTGGAGTCAGTTTGCGGCCGAACAAGGCTTCCAACTGCGCAAGCGGAATATTTTTATTTTCTTTTTTGTTTATTTGTGTTTTATTTTTTACTGTGCCGCAGTTTTCCGCGCTTTGTTTTTCCGTGCCGCATTTTTTCGACAGCACACAAGATTCCTTTGGTTCCGTAACAGAATTTTGCGCGCATCCGACATAAACCGTATTGGCGGAATAACGTCCGTTTTTTCGGGAAGGGCACACCACAACGATCTTACCGGTTTTCAGTTCCTTTACATACTTACGCAGTGTTTCCTCGCTGACGCCGGAATAGTATGACAGGATTTCTAATTTGGGATAGGCTGCCTGTTCCCCACCGGCAAACACGCACAGCATAGCATAAAGACCCTTTGCCTTTGCGGAAAGCTGATCGCTGCACAAAACCTCCCGGTAAACAAGGCCATACCCTTTTTCAAAGGAATCCCGGAAGGTATAGAAGTTTCGGGCAAAGGTCTTCCCTATCTGCTGGTCGGCGGATAGGATGTCCGCTTTTTTCAGTTCACGGTATGCTTTGTAGTAAGTATTCTCGGTGATGCCTAAATATTTTAAGATCCCGTCGCGGGAAGGGTATGCGGACAGGTTTCGATACAGGCATAAAACCGAATAGATCGCCTTAGCGGTCAGGGAAAGGTTCGGGTCCAGAATGACTGTTTTGGAAACCCTTCCATACCCTTTTGTACAGAATTTTTCCATAAAAAAT
Organism: Faecalibacterium sp. UBA1762; assembly: GCA_002314755.1. Taxonomy (GTDB): domain Bacteria; phylum Bacillota; class Clostridia; order Oscillospirales; family Ruminococcaceae; genus UBA1762. Next base: position 4,381 of record DCHC01000047.1, read on the forward strand.
ATCCCACTTTCTGAGTTTTTTGTACACAAAAAACTTGCATTCCGCAGGATATATGATATAATAATATCATACGAGGAACGCTGTATTTAGGGTACAGAAAACTCGTCCGACGCAGTACTGGGCTTTTTCAAGAGGAACCACAGTTGCGTTAGAGCAATATGTCTTTTGCGAGAAGAGAAGTGTTGGCGCACTTCTCTTCTTCATTATTTCCCATTATACACGGCTTTTTTCAATTTGCAAGTATTTTTTAAAAATACCTGTCAACAGGTATTTACATAACCGCTTTTCTGTGCTAAAATAGCGTCAGAAAGGCGGTGATTTTTATTTTTGCAAATGACATCGGTGAGCAAAGTCTGGTTCCAAGCTATTGCTTTGGCGCCATTTTGCAAAAGGCTATGTATGAATACGGTACCCTGAAAAGCTACCGTGATTTTCAAAATCTGCTGCTTTCCAAAGATATTGACATCAATGAAAAGCGCATTGCCGAATACAGTCGGGGCGAATATACGCCGCCGCTGGAGAAAGCCCGGGCAATGCTGAACTGCCTGGAGTATGAGATCTCGGAGGAGGAGCTGCTGGATTCCCTCAGGGCAAACCGTGCGTATTCCAAGACCAGAGTGAAGGGTTATCGGGTCAAGGGCGACCGTGAGATATCCATTAACACCCGCGTGAAGATGTCCACCCTTTTGCCGGAGGTCGATCCGGACCGGACGATTTTGCTTTTGCAGAACCGCATCTTTACCCTCTTTGGAGGATCGGGTAATTACAGCGATTATGTCCGGGCATTGATCAGCAAGGATCTGAAGGAATTGATTTTGGACGAGGACACTATTACAGACGGAGGAAAAGATAGATGACAACAAACAAGACAAAGGTGGTTTGCATTACAAATCAAAAGGGCGGTGTCGGTAAGACCACCACCTCTGCAAACCTGGCCTATTCTTTGGCACAGCTTGGAAAGGATGTATTGGTAATTGACTATGACTCTCAGGCTTCCCTGACCAACTACCTGAATGTCGGTCTTTCTGAGGATATTTACTACGGTACCTATGAGCTGATGGTAAGCAGTATGCGAGCCCTTGACCCGGCTGAAAGTGAAGAGCTTTGCCAGCTGGACGCCAAAAATGACGATGATGATTTTCGCATTCTCTGTGACCACTGCATCTGCCGCCCGACCTATTTGTCCCGCGTTCGGCTGAATGAGGACGGCAAGTTTAAGGTTGAGGACCGAGAGCAGGAATTCGGTTTTGATCTGATTCCCTCTCACATCTGCCTGTCTGACTATGAACTGGAAGTGACCCGGCCGGAGATTGCTTCGCAGGCAAATGCCGGTCTCAGGCTGTATGATGTGGTTCAGCGTATTTGCAATGTGTATCACGAATATGATTATGTTCTGATCGACACGAACCCCTCTCTTGGCGTTATGACAATGAATGCCGTGTGCGCTGCAAAGGACGGGGTGCTGATTCCCACGAACCTGGATTTGATGAGTACCAGAGGCGTTGTCAGCTTGGTAGAGAGAATTGCCGATACGCAGGAACGGCTGAGAAATATGAGCAAGCCTTTGATCCACATGGGCGTTATCGGTATAGTGATGAACCTGTATGCCGAAAAGCGAGCGGTTGACAGAACCGTCGAAAGCTTTTTGACAGATTTTTATCCCTTTAAGGTTTTTGACGCCAAGATCCCCGAATCGGTTGACGCAAAGCGTGCGGTTCTGGGAGGACTGATTTATGCGCAGGTTCACAAGAAAGCCGCAGAGGCTTATATCGATCTGGCGAAGGAGCTGGATCTGACACTGGAGAAGATGAAAAAAGCAGGTCAGCAGATTAAGCATTTGGGTGATCCTGTTTTTTCGGAAAGCGAGGTTGAATAATGGCAGCAAAACCGGTAAACAGATACAACGGTCTGGAAAACGTAAAAGCGCGGTCGCGTAACAACGTCGTGCAAACGGTTTTGAATATCGACACAAATGCGGTCCGGAACAGTAATCTTACTTTTTCGGATATCCCCTTGGATAAAATTATCGAGAGATCGATTAACCAATACAGCCAGACAAGAATTGAGGTTTTGGCAAAATCCATTCGCAATACGAACAACCGTCTGATCAACCCGATTTCGGTTTGCCGGGTTGAGCATCTTCCCAAAGACGGCGAGGTGCTGAAACGGTTTACGCAGAATAAAATAGCGTTTTCTAAAGTATTGGAAGGGATGTTTTCCGACCCCGCAGAACTGGAAAAAGAGATTCAAAAGCTGAAAACAGCGGGGTTTGAAATTTCGGATAAAGAGTATGTCATTATCTCTGGTCACAGGCGGTTCAGAGCTTTTAAAATTCTTCAGCAGGAAGAAAATGAAAAAGAGCACGGCTATTCGTTTGTCAATCCGTTTGATCTGATCACTGCCAACATCCTCTCTAAAGAAGAGGCGCAAAATGAGACGGTCTTTTACGAAGATTCCAACACCATGTCGAGGCAGCTATCCGGAAGCGAGCGGCTGCGCCTTTTTGAACTGGCACTTTCTCAGGTTGTCACATCCGAAGCGAAAAGGCAGGCTTTAATCGAAATGGAGGCTGCGGGTTACAAGTTTGACAAGCCTATTCCGGCGGATGTGAACGCCGCCGCAAGAATGTTCCGTAAAGACAAATACTGCGCGTATTTTCTTTCCTGTGAACTGGGTGTGGATGATTACAATGAATCCACCGCAAGAAACTATGTCTGGGTTTTGAACAATGTCAGTGAGGAGTTAAAGCTGGTTATGTACGACGGGGATATCAGCTTTACCGAAGGACAGAAATTATGTAAATTTGATTTTAATGTTCAACACAAACTGGTGGATCTGTTCAAGGCCGGTAAGGTGGAAGAGTATAACCGGCTGATCCAGAAAATGCAGGAAAAGAGTGGCGGCAATAAGGTGAAAACGCATTTCACCTACAAGACAGCGTCAAGAACATTAAAATCCACTATCTCCGATCTGGAAAAATCCATTGAAAAAATTCGTGAGCAGGAATCCAATCTGGGTGGGAAAGATAAAGAGATTATGGCGCAGGCAATTAAAAAATGCGAGGCTTTAATTGGGGAGATCAAACGCTTGGATGAAAGCTTTGCAGAGTAATAAAGTGTGGTGGTTCCGATTGGATGATGTTCCGGTCGGAATCATCTTTTTTTAAGACAGTCGGCGCCGATGACGGAGGTTTCATGTCCGCAATGCGGACATGAGAAAAAACGCAGTGTGTTTTATACGGCAGCGCGGGGAAAAAACGGGTGGGAGAAAAGTCCATGTCCGCAATGCGGACATGAGAAAAAGCGCAGTGTGTTTTATACGGCAGCGCGGGGAAAAACGGGTGGAAGAAAAGTCCATGTCCGCAATGCGGACATGAGAAAAACAATCCTATATGGGTAGCCATAGGCACTGCATAAGGCTACGCCAAACCGTCCCGGTGCTGATTTTTTCTGTTTTTGCCGTGGCGACTATGGGGTTTTCCTTGTTATCGATCTGTACGCTTACGTATAAACTATACGACGGGAACTACCTGAAGATAAAGAAAAGAGCTTTCGTATCCATTGCGGGATGGATAGCGAAAGCTCTTTGATTATTCCTCTGTGAACGAAATAGTCGCATCTTCTATATCGTTGATATTGGGGTTATTGAGGGCGGTGTTCTTTAACGATTCCCTCAACCTGTCACAGCAGGGTTTAAAGGTGGCATAGGTTATTCCCGCCCCGACAACTCCGCCCACCACAGGGATCGATTTTTTGAAAAATCCGGCAAAAACCTCTTTTGTCATTTTCACATTAAACCACTTTGCAACGGATTTAACAACCGGGTATATTGCGCCCTTTGTGAGGGCTTTTTTCATCAGCTGCTTCGATACACCTTCACTCAAAGCCTTTGCCATGGCTTTTAACGCATTGGAAGCACCTGCAACCCCGTACATGACACCCAGGCAAATGGTCAGGGTGTTGATTGTTGCGGTATCCAGCTGCGTTTCGTTATCTTCGACGATAATTTCGGGAAAGCCGTATATATACATAAGCTTCTGTGCGGTCCGTAGCATGTACCCGTAATACTGTGCGATATCGGCAGGAATAGTGGCGATCATTGCTGCCCCTCCCGGTATGCCCAGCGCTGCTGAAATGCCGGATACACAGTTCCTCTCAAACTTAATGGTATCCTCTGCAAGCGTATCAATGATAACGGTTGATATACCGGCAGAAACCGGATTCTTTTCAATAACAACCCGCAAAGTTTCCGGGTCACAGACCTTGACGAACTCTTTTGTCAAAAACTTTTCCCGTCTGATTCTGACACCCGGCACTTTCATTGCTTTCAGGATCACATCCTCAATATCCACTTCACCGTTACCGTTTTCATCCAGTACAGCTACCGTTTTTTTGTACGCGACCTCGGTGGCGGTCTTTACCGTATCGGCACCTTTTTGTGCAAGCTCCTTTGATTTTTCAATGGCAACTCCGCTCTTTTCCTTTACCGCGGACGCGGTGGATTTTGCAAATGCCGATGCGGTACCCAGTACCTTTGTCAAATCTGTTTTTTCTTTCATCTGAAGATTCTCCTCTGAATGTAAGAGAGCTATTCTCTACAAATTACATTGAATTACAATAATTGAAGTCAGCGGAACTCGATGGAATATGTTTCTTTCAGGCCGGGGATGGCCTCCAGCATGCAGCGGATGATATTTTCTGCATTTTTTTTGGCCATATCATATACGCCATTATCTTTTGCGTTTTCTTCCGCCTTTGTTTTAATTTGGTTTCGTATGGCGCTGCTGTCTTCCATTGTCACCTTATTCAGTATTCCGGTTGTTTCATCGTAAACCTTTATACTGTTTTCATCCAATTCATTCGATAGCAATTTAGCGGTCGGTAGTTTCACGGTGATAAGCTTTTCTTCTTCGTTGCACTCAATTTTAATTTTGTTCACATCTATCCCGATTTTGATCACACCGTCCATGGTGACAACGATCGTCTTTTGGGAACCGGGTATGTTTATCGTCGTCTTGAACCACTTTTTTGAAGCGTCTAAGGTACCGACATTCGTATACCGATACTCGACGGACGCCAATTCGCCGATCTGTTCTATTTCTTCGGCTATTGCTTCGGAATCAAAGTAGTAAACATCCTCCGTGAGAAGCTCGTCTATTTTTTTCGTAAGGGATTCCTTTTCTTCTACGGCACCGTCTAACTGTGCCTGAATATCAGCAATTCGCTGAGCCATTAAATCCTCTTGCTGTTTGGCCTCCTGCTGCTCCAGGATAGCCTGAGCCCTGATCGCTTTTAAGGTTTGGGTATGATAGAAATATGCTCCTCCACACAGCAGAACAAAAGCCAAAACAAGAAAAATAATTTTTTTCATACGATTCTCCTATTCATCAAATAAGAATGATTTGTTTCGAAAGAAGTCAAAAAGATACACCTGTCGTCTTTGCGGTACTTATCTATGCCAAAAGGCTATTCGTAAATTCTCGCCCGGGAACCGTTTACAGCCAACTTTACCGTATTACCCTTTTTAAGCTTTTCCCATGTGGTGTAATCGGTCTGTACAGTCCAGTACTTCTTTTTCCCCCTTTGCTTAAATTTGATACTGTAATTTTCTTCTCTGTCTGCCTCCCTCTCGTTTTTCTTTATGCTGTACTCTCCCCAAATAGGTTCTTTGCCTTCGCCGGATGTCTCTACGGTACGGACGGGGATCCACCTATCAATTTCATAGTAGTATTTTGTAGCCCATACAGGGTCCTTACGGTAAACCGGCTCTTCATAATCCTCCTGCCTGGTCTGTGTTCGGTATACCGGTTCCTGATATGTTTCTTCGAATGTTTCGGTACGGTATACGGGGGTTTGGTAAGAATACTCTACCTCTTCCCATCGGTATACGGGCTCCTCTGCCGTGATCTCTTCAAAATAGCCATTGCCCAGGTCGTTATAGCCGATCACAACGGTTTCATAATGGTCCAGAACCTCTTGTGTAACAGTGTCTGTTACGGTTTCATAGTGGTCAAATACATCCTCTGTGTGTGTTCTGGTTTTGGTCTCATAGTGGTCGAACACCTGTTCGGAAACAGTTCTTGTCTTTGTTTCATAGTGATCGACTACCGTCTCATACTCTTTGATCGCTTCTTCTTCGTATTGCAGTCTGGCTTGGGCAGGTAAGGACCAGCCGTCTTCTTCAAATGATTTCAGTTCTTCTATCTGAATACTACGTTCCCACGAAAATGACTGCACACGCGCTTTGATGATTTTTTCTTTTGGGGTCGATACTGCAGCAAGGATAATCAATCCGACAGTCAACAGTATACTTTTCAGAAATCCGCCTTTTTTCTTTTTCTTTTCCGATGCAGCCGGTTGCTTTATTGCGGTTGCAACCGATTTAACCGACGTGCCGTCTTTTTGCTGCTGCGTTGAAGCTGCTTTCCTCACGGAAAAATAATCTTGTGTGGAATCCGACCGGGATGCCCCGCAGCGGCAGCAATGCGTGTCACAAGCACTGTTGTAGCAACCGCAATAATCACATAACCAGTCGGCTTCTTTACAAACATTTTCGGCCTCCTGTTCGCTTAGGACTCTGCTTTGCTTTGACATGTAAAAAACAGTCTCCTTACCGCGCGGTCTTCCGCATCCTTTGCAGCTTTTGTCTGCCCCGGAAATACCTTTGGTTCCGCAGTAAGGACAATCCCAAAACCCTGTTACGATTCTACCCATTTTCATAGCCTCCGGCTTGCATCAAAAAGGCGTTCCGCTTTCGTTTTGCTCATTTCAGAAGTGACCACCCTGATTATTCGGAATTTTTAATTATCCTTTTTGATATTCTGACACCATTCAACACATAATCTGTATGAAATTCAATACGATTCGGACATCTCCTCGCGAAATTTACAAGCTCTTTTCCGAACAGAAATTCCTGTTCAGAAAGGGGTATTTTTTATGAGTAGTTCCGACTGTCTGAAATCCATTATACAGAACGCCGGTGACATTCCAAATGAAAATGTCATTTGGAACGGCATTTGTGAGGTGGTATGATGGAAATAAACCAAAAGAATGTTGTCGGGGAGAACATGGAGCAGATGAGCAATGACCTTTCGGGGTTAAACGATGGTAGGGGTGAGTAGTATGCTGGTCAATTTAAAGGCGATCCCGAAGCCTGCACAGGCGGAAAGCGAACTACCCAAAGGGGAGCTGCAGCAGTTGAAAGATCAGCTGGAAGAGATACGTAATCAGCTGCGGCAGCTGGCAAACACCGGTATTTCTGTTACGGCCGCACCCCGTCAGGAGCCGGTCCAGCGTACGGAGAGGATGCAGGAACAGCCTGCTATGCAGCGTACGGAAAATATTCACATTCCGCGGAGCGTAGCAAAAGAGGACCCGAGAAAAGAGGATCCTCGGAGTAGTATAGTAGCCGGATATTTGTTTTTTGCCAAGGATGTAAATGGCTCGCTTTTCCCCGAATATACGACCGCAAAGCCTGCTTCGCCGTTTTGCGTCAAGGTTATGAAAGATTGCGTCGCCTATTTTGAACAGACCGCAGAAGGTTGTATCAATGCAGGACAACTGTTGGAGCAAGGCATTACGATGGCATTCAACATCTATGTCGATGGGCAGATGCTCACAGATGAACAGCTTCGCCGTACAGGGCATTTAAAATTCAAGTGTACGGATGTGCCTGCAAAAGTAGGTGGCGATTTCAATCACGCCGTGTTAAACAGTAAAGGTTCTTTGTCGTTTGACGAGATAGCTTTTAATTGATTTGCGATAGGGGACAGTCTTTCTTCAATATGGGCTGTTCCCTGTTTTATAAAAAGACCGTTTGACAGTCGTATGAAAGAAGCAGAAGAGAAGCTTTCGAAACCGGAGAAATGAAACACAAAACACACAGACAGGATCATATCAGGTTGATCGCCTGGACGGTATTGTTCGTAATTTTACTGACCGGATGCAGCAGCGGCGCGCGTTATGCGCAGGCAGAGCTGCGCAATGCGGACATTCAACGCGCGGAATATCATGTTGGCGACTATAACACCGGGGACCGTCTTCAGCAGCAGCGGGAAAAGAACCGCAAAGATCTGCTGAAAGACAACCCGGACGGGACAATTCTTACGGATGAGGATCTGCCGGATGATCCGCAGCCGAATCCTGAGCCGCAGCCGGACCCCACGCCGAATCCTGAGCCGCAGCCGGACCCCACGCCGAATCCTGAGCCGCAGCCGGATCCAGAGCCAAAACCCGAACCCGAGCCGCAAAGCACGGAGGACGAGCTATATGAACAGATGGTTGAGGCAATGTACCGTGCCGAATATCCCATCGTACTGGAAACGGATTACGAAACATTTTGTAATCTGTATCTGCGCCTCAAAGATGACCCGTCCGTCTTTTGGCAGCGGGGCTATAGCTGTACCTATTCCTCAACCCAGGTAAGTGTTTACTTCCTGTATACTCATACCACTGCGCAGGAAATACAGGATTCCGAAAATCATATTCAGGCTGCTGCATCCTGCTGCCTCTCTGGTATTCCAGACGGGGCTGACGATTTTACAAAAGCGCTGCACATCCATGATTGGCTCATCGCAAATATCACCTATGTTTCTGACGGCGGGTGGAACGACCAAACAATCTACGGCGCTCTGGATCAAAGGGAGTGTGTTTGCGCCGGTATTTCTCAGGCTTTTACTTATCTGTGCCGCCTTGCCGGTCTGGAGGCCGGTACGGTCACCGGGTATGCTTCCGGTACACCGGTCACAACGGCTAACCCCGGCGGAGCCCATGCATGGAACCGTGTCGTGATGGACGGAAGCTATTACTATGTGGATGTGACATGGGATAATTCAGACACAACGATCAACGGGGAAGAGCCGATATTCTATGAGTGGTTTGGTGTGCTGAGAGACGACATATATCCGACGCATGTACCGCAAGAGGATTGGCGAATGCCACAAAGTGATTCCGACAGCAATAATTATTATAGGGAACCTCGATAAAT
>DCHC01000041.1 GCA_002314755.1 Faecalibacterium sp. UBA1762
AAGGATATCAAAGTATCCTGCCTGTGCGAGTTTTTTGTCTGTTTCGGTTGTTTTAAGGATACCACTTCCTGCAACCGCCCAATACCCTTTTCTCGCGTTACCATTTCGGTATACCTTCCACGGTTCCATTCCGGGTTTTATGCGGTTTTCCTCTCTTGTTTTCAGCTTCTTCCACTGTTTCCAAATATACATTCGGATTCTTCTGCGAAGCCAACCGTTCCAATCTTGTATGGCGTTTTTTCATATCAGCAATTCCGAAGTAAGCAAACCAATCTGTCATATACACTCTCAATCTGTGCATTATGATTCGGACAGGTCTATCTGTACTGCGTACTTATAGCCCTGTTCTGTAGCGGACTTTCACCACCAAGTGATTTGCTCACACCAAGCACATCGATATAAAAAAGCCGTATCCGTGACAGTGTTACTGCGGATACGGTTTTTTGTTGGTTGATAAAACGCAAAATCTTACGCCCGGCCGGAGGAGCCAAACAGCCGCATTTTGTCAGCAACCACCCTTTTTACGGCGGCGACGCTTTGGGGTATCGTCTCTTCAAAGTTGTTGCCCTGGATATAAGAGGTCATCTGGGCAAGCTGCTCCGCCTGGCACATATCGGTGCAGATGTTTACCTTGCGAATGCCGTGCTTCACTGCGGTACGGAAATCGTCATCAGTCAGACCGCTGCCGCCATGCAGTACCAGCGGGGTTTTGGCAATGGTATAGATGGCGTCCAACCGTTCAATATCCAGCTTGGGTTTGGCCTTATAAGCGCCGTGTGCGGTACCTATGGCAATGGCAAGGGCGTCCACACCGGTACGGTCGATAAAATCGTTGATCTGGTCTACGCGGCTATACAGAGCGGCATCCTGTCCGTCTCCATTGGCGCCTAAGCCTACATGACCCAGCTCTGCCTCAATGCTGACGCCCAGTGCATGGGCAACCTTTGCCAGCTGAGCAGTTTGCTCTACATTTTCCATATAGGGTAAAGCACTGCCGTCAAACATAACGGCGGAAAAGCCCACCCTCATGGCGTTGACAATTCTGGCGTAATCGGTTCCGTGGTCCAAAATCAGGCAGACGGGAACCGTGGCGTCGCGTGCTATTTTATTCATAATCAAAGAGGAGTATTCAAAGGGAATCAAGGGGAAATGTACTTCAGCAGTACCCAGAATCAAGGGGGAGCGTTCCTCCTCCGCCGCTTCTATAATGCCCCGAGCCATTTCCAGATTCAGCATATTAAAATGGCCGACGGCATATTTTCCTTTTTGAGCGTCTGCGAGAATTTCTTTCAGTGTAACTAACATAGTAGCAAGATACTCCTTTTCATCCCAATCTCATACCCCATAATCATATACCGAAAAAAAGCAAAAAGCAAGCAATAGATAGCGGATAACCAGAAATATCCCCGGGCAGATCAGGATATTTGTCGGATACGCAGGTATATCAGTGCACCGATTGGGGAAAAGTAGCTTTCAAAGGCAGAGAAAGAGAGGAAGCTACAAAATGAAAAGGCAATGGGACGGATCGCATATTTCCTTTGGCAGATTGGCATTTTGGGTCTTTTTGACAATGATAGCTGCATTGGGAACAGCTTGTTTGATAGGCGGGTTACTTGGCGAGGCCACAGGGACGAATAAAGTGACGGAACCGGCCGCATTACAGACGGAACAGGCACCGGTAACCGCCAAAGAAGTTACGGCACCGGCAACGGCAGGTCAAACGACTGCACAGGGCGGCAGAAAGGCGGGCGGCGTACTCTGGCCGGAGCTTTCGGAGGAGCGTTTGGCCAATTTGTCCAATACTACCATCGGCTGGGGACAGGGAAAAGAGGTCAATGAACTAAATCAACCGACCGGAGCCCTGCAGGGACAGGAAAAATACGGTGATTTAGGTGGGTATTTTATCATGCCGGATGCAGGGAAAACCGTGTATCTAACCTTTGATTTGGGTTATGAAAACGGCTTTACACCGGCCATTTTAGACACCTTGAAAGAAAAGGGAGTACACGGAACCTTTTTTGTTACGATGGATTATGTAAAATCGGCACCGGATCTGGTACAACGCATTATCGCGGATGGCCATATCTTGGGGAACCATTCGGTACACCATCCGTCCATGCCCTCCTTAACCAGTCAGGAGGCGGCAGCGGAAATCACCGAATTGCACGACTATGTCCGTCAAAATTTCGGATACGAGATGACCCTGTTTCGTTTTCCACGGGGAGAATACAGCGAAAAAACGATGGTGCAGGCAACGGAACTGGGATACGCAAGTGTGTTCTGGAGCTACGCCTATGTGGACTGGAAAACAGATGCGCAGCCGGATGTCACCGAAAGCTTGAATAAGCTGGTAAATGCTGCCCATCCGGGTGCAATCTATTTGCTGCACACAGTCAGCGCAACCAATGCGGCGTTGATGAGCAATCTGATTGACGGACTGCGGCAGCAGGAGTACACGGTCGGGGATTTGCCCCATTAAACATCCTCTTGCAAACCAGATACTTTCCCTGTATACTTTATAAAAAAAGAAACAGGGAGGCATCGGAAATGTTTTTACTGAAAGACGGTTCCAAGGTTTCCGTCAATGAAAAGGGCCCCTATGATACACTGGAGGACGCCAGACTGATATTGGCTGAAAATGCACTGTACGGCGCCCGCATTTATGATGAAAAAGGCAATTTGGCAGAGTGTCCGTTTCCTCAGTCGGTCAGCGATTTTTTTCGAGAGTTAAAATTTGTCACAGATACGGTCCGGATAGAGGGCTTTGTTTACGGTGACGCCCCCATCAACCCGGGTATAGATCATTCCGCGTGTATTGTCAGCTGTGACCGAATGGTCAGCTGGGCTCTGTACCGGATGGGGTATACCAATCAACCCTATAAACAGGGCTTGATTGTATGGGCTCCACCGGGAGACCTGCAGGACCTGGGGCAGTGGTGCGCCGCCAACAGTTTTACCCGTATCGATTCCGTTGCGCAATTGCAGCCGGGAGATATTGTATTTGTTAATGTCAAAGGAGAACCGATAAAAAACGGAGCTATTGCGGCAACCCACACCTTTGTACACGGCGGGTGGCGTACTGAAAAGCTGGCGTATCGGTACGACTGCGGTAAAAACGAACGGCTGCAAAGCGTACAGCCGTTTTGCGAGCCGATAAAGGGCTTTTTATACGCATACCGGTTACCGGATGTGTAAGCGAACAAACGTCGAACCGCACCACACCGTCGCTGCGCTTCCGGTAGTGGTGCATGCAATTTTTGGATAAGTGGTCGGTATGGCAAAGCGTCTGAAAATTACAAGGGGCTCGATGAGCAACTAACACACCAAAAAGAGGCACACCCAATGATGTGCCTCTTTTTTTTGGTGCGATGGAAGGGACTCGAACCCCTGACCTACTGGTTCGTAGCCAGTCACTCTATCCAGCTGAGCTACCAACGCATGGAACGTATGTTATTATAATGCATACTGCCGAAAAAGTCAATCTTTTTCTATAAAAAAATCTTCGCAGATGTTAATTTTTCGTTTTGTGTTGCCGGGTCGGTATCCTTTTCAGTATTTTTGTTTTCAGACCTTTTCCGAAAGATGCAATACCACATCCCCGTTTTCGGTATACTCTACCACATCCCGATCCATAGATAGCTGCTGCAACGCCGCTAGATACTCCGAAATAGACGCAAAGGCAGGCTGATAATTTGCCGCGATCTCTTTTGCCGCAGCCGCACCGTCTTTCAGCAGCTGCACCGCCGTCAGCAGCTCCGCCTTCATGCCGTTTATCATTACCCGTTCCGGGTCGGCAATCTGATAATCCACGCCGTGTGCCAGGCCTGTTGCACCCACACAAAGCAGTTGGATCCCGGGCATCACGGCGGTCACATCTCCAAAATCAGATGATGCCGCACCCCAAAGTCCATAGTTAAAGCTGACTCGGTCTTTCCCCACCAACTCTTCACACACCTTTTCTACCAGTTGCATATAGGCGGGGTCATGATATTCCGGAAAATAACCGGGTTTGTCCTCTATATGCAATTCGCAGCCAACTGCAGCCGCTGCCCCCGCCAGCGCACGGTTGAGCTTTTTATTTTCCCTTTGCATGGCCTCCACATTGGCCGCGCGAACATAGCTTTCCACCGTCATCTCATCCGGAATGATATTGACCGCACAGGCTGCACCTTTCAAAATCGGATGGAAGCGTACCACATCCTTTTCCTGAAAAGTCTCCCGCAAATCATTACAGGCCTGAAGGCCCAGAGTGGCTGCATACTGTGCATTGACGCCCATATGAGGCGCTCCCCCTGCGTGAGCTGCTTTGCCCCGATAGGTTATCACCTTTGACATGCAGCCGTTGTTCCCCTTTGCGCAGCCGAAATCGACCGGATCGGGATTTGCCGCCGCATGCATCATCAAAGCCAAATCCACCCCGTCAAAATAGCCGCGGGATAAAAACTCCACCTTGCCGCCCATATAACTGACTGTTCCCTGACGTATCAGTTCACTGCGAAAGGCAAGCTGAATCATCTCCTCTGCCGGCACCAGCATCAACCGTATTTTACCGCAAAGGCCTTGCAAAACTGCGGGTTCCTGTTTCAATACCGTCGCAATACCTAACATAACGGCACCCTGCGCATTGTGTCCACAGCTGTGGCACATACCATTTACACTTTCCGGGTGCCCGGCAATATCCAGGGCATCCAGTTCACCCATAATACATAGGGTCGGCCCGGGCAGTTCGGTATCCACATCGGTGTAAAAACCGGGAATTTTTCCGTGGGCAGGATCCCTGTCTGCCCGCACAAGAGTATACCCCAGCGCCTCAAATTTCTCAATTAAATATTCATTCGCTTCCCATTCTGTATAGCCAGTCTGGGGATGTTGCCACAGGAATCGTTCTGCCTCAAAAACTTGCCGGCGACAATTCTCCGCAGCATTTAATATCTCCTGCATTTTTTCCATTTCTGTCCGCCTCTTCCCTTTTTGTTCATTATAAATTTACGGGTCAGCAAAATCAAGCTTTTCTTTGCCCTTGTAGAAAACGGTCTGTTATGATATGATATATCTTATAAGAATGATCGAATTTACTTCCGGATAACAGGAAAAACAAAAGGAGCTTGGTCGTGAAGGTTGATTTAACCGAGGGGCACATTGGACAAAGGCTGATAATCTATTTTTTACCCATTGCTGCCGGCACGCTTTTTCAGCAGCTGTATAACGCTGTGGATGCCATTATAGTAGGAAAATTTGTAGGGACCGTGGCACTTGCTGCCGTAGGTGGCAGCGCCGCTAATATCACCAATATTCTGGTTGGTTTTTTTATGGCGCTTTCCGGCGGGTGTACGGTAGTCATTGCCCAACTGTTCGGCGCAAAGGATCAGGAAAAGCTGCGCCGGGCAACTGGAACCTCCATTGCCTTTTGCATTGTTGCGGGCATTGCATTGACTGTCATCGGCATACTTACCACCCGTCCGCTGCTGGTCTGGCTGAAAAGTCCAGAAAACACAATCGCCGATGCGGAAACCTACCTGAGAATTATCTACCTTGGTGTGATCGCCACCCTGCTGTACAATATTGAATCCGGCATTCTGCGCGCTGTCGGCGACTCCCGCAGCCCGTTTATCTATCTGCTGATCTGCTGCGTGACAAATATTGTGCTGGATCTGGTCTTTGTGATATATTTCCGGATGGGTGTTGCCGGTGTTGCCATCGCAACCGTTGCCTCTCAGGCGCTCAGCGCCGGTATGGCGACCGTAAAGCTACTGCGCAGCACAGAGGCCTATCGTATTGATCTGCACAGGATCAAATTTGATTCGCCCTTGTTAAAGGAGATGCTGCGCATCGGTATTCCCACCGGTCTGCAGGCGGCAATGTACTCCATCTCCAACATGGTGCTGCAGGTTGCCGTCAACCTGCTGGGAACCACTGCTGTGGCAGCCTGGTCCCTTTCCGGTAAAATAGACGGCTTTTACTGGGCATGCAGCAGCGCTGCCGGTGTTGCTGTCATGAACTTTTCCGCCCAGAATTACGGTGCAGGCAAAATAGACCGGGTGCGCGCAGGACAAAAGCTGAGTACCAAGCTTTTTATCGGTATCACCTTTGTGTTCAGCGGCTTACTGCTGACTCTCGGCCGGATGGCCCTGCCTCTGTTTACAGATGACCTGGCCGTCATCCGTGACACCGAAACCGTAATGTTTTATATCGTACCCTGCTACTTCATGTGGACCAGCATTGAGATTCTGTCCGGCGTACTGCGGGGCGTAGGGGATGCCGTTATCCCGGTCGTCATTGACGGCATCGGCATCTGTCTGCTGCGGGCAATATGGATTCTGACCGTTTACCGCGCCTCGCACACCTTAGAGATCATCTGCCTGTCCTACGGGATCTCCTGGGCCATTACCGCCACCGCCTTTATCCTTTACTACTGCAAGGGGCACTGGCAGGGGCGACTTTCCAGTCGATAAATGATAAGTAATCTTAAAAAGCCATGGATGAATCACTGTCCATGGCTTTTTCTGTGTTTTTATTCTGTTTCCGCAGTTTTTTCCGTCTGCAACAAAACCAAACCGGCAATGACAGCTGCGATTCCGAAAATACCGATCACGGTAATCCGTTCGTTGAAAACCACCGCACCGGTAAGTGCCGCCACGACCGGCTCCAGCATGGAAATGACCGATGCCTTGCCGGCGCTGATTTTAGATAGACCCCAGGTATAAAGCAGATATGGAAGCAGGGTGTTCAACAGTACAATACCCAGCGCATAGGGCAAAACTGACGGCACTGTGACCATGCTTACAATCTCCTGCGGCCTGCAGAACAGTATCAGCGACAGGGCGGAAAAGAAGAAGGTGTAAAAGGTAACGGTCAGCGCTGAATATTTTTTTGCGGCAGCCTTACCGAACAAGCTGTACAGCGCATAACCGAAGCCGGAAAGCAAGCCGTACACCAAACCCTTACCAGTCATAGCAAAAGCAGCCGAACAGCAAACCGCCACACACCCCGCAAAGCAAAACAACAACGATACCCCTTTGCGGCAGGTAAAGCTTTCTCGGAAAAGCGGCACGGAAAGCACCGTCACCCAGATGGGGGAGGTGTACTCCAGAATCGACGCCACCGAAAGAGAATTTTCGCTGATAGAGCTCATGTAACAGATATTAAAAAAAGTAAAGCTGCATAGGCCGGTTCCGATAAACATCCAGATATCCCGCAGCCGAATCTTTAACAGCCGGGGATTCACGAGCAAAATAAACACAAACAGCAGCGTACTGGTCACGGCCGAGCGCAGCGCAACAATCTGAACCGAGCTGAAACCACCCTGTCGCAGACCACGGGAAAAAATACCGATGCAGCCCCACATCACTGCGGAAACCAGCACTGCAATATCACCAAGATTGATTATTCTTTCTTTTTTCAAAATATCCGCCTTAATCCCTGACCGCTACCGCTTCAATTTCTACCAATGCGCCCTTGGGCAGCGCCGCAACCTGAAAAGCTGCCCGTGCCGGATACGGCTGCGTAAAAAACTGTTTGTATACCTCGTTCATTGTGGAAAAATCGCCCATATTCTGCAGCAGCACCGTGGTCTTGACCACATCCGCGTAGTCAAAGCCTGCCTCATGCAAAATATAACCGATATTGGTCAATGCCTGGCGGGTCTGTACGGCAATATCCTCTCCGGCAAATTTTCCGGTAGTGGCATCCACCGGAATCTGGCCTGATATATACAGTGTTTGACCTGCCTGAACAGCCTGAGAATACGAGCCGATGGCCGCAGGTGCTTTTTGGGTATGAATGGCTTTGTTCACGATAAGCTCCTTCCGTCTGCATTAAAAAAGAATGCATGGCATAAAAAACAACAGCATGAGTATACACTTTTTTACAAGGGATTGCAAGCGTAACCCGAAAGCTATATAATGAGATTATGTTACGAAGGTGAGGTTTTGCAAAATGACCGAAAAACTCTTTTTTAAATCGGATTATATGGAGGGCTGTCACCCCCGGGTACTGCAGCGACTGGTAGAGACCAACCTGGAGCATACCGTCGGCTACGGCGAGGACGAATACTGTGTTGCTGCGAAAGCGGCTATTCGTGCCGTCTGTGCCTGCCCGGATGCACAGGTGGAATTTTTAGTCGGCGGCACCCAGACCAATGCCACTGTTATTGACGCTTTCCTGCAGGTGTACCAGGGTGTGGTCACGGCTGAAACCGGTCATATCTGTGACCATGAGGCAGGCGCCATTGAACAGAGTGGGCACAAGGTGCTGACCCTGCCCGCAACCGACGGAAAGCTGACCGCCGACAGGGTGGAAAAGCTGGTTTGCAGCTGTCTCGCCAATGGCGACCGTCAGGCAATTGTCATGCCCGGTTTGGTGTATATCTCTCAGCCCACCGAGTACGGTACCCTGTACAGTCTGCAGGAGCTGACCGATTTGAGCCGGGTGTGCAAACAATACGGTCTTACCCTGTACGCTGACGGTGCCCGGCTGGCTTATGCCCTTGCCTGCCCGGAAAACGATGTTTCCTTACCGGATCTGTCCAGGTTGACGGATGCCTTTTACATCGGCGGGACCAAGTGCGGCGCCCTGTTCGGCGAAGCATTGGTCGTCCCGGATGGCAGCCGGTTGAAATATTTCCCCACCACCATGAAACAGCACGGTGCGCTTCTCGCAAAAGGACGGCTTCTGGGGGTTCAGTTTAGCGAGCTTTTCGCCGGCGGCCTTTATGAGAATCTGGGTAAGACAGCCGTCAGCCATGCCGAAAACCTGCGAACCGCCCTGACCGAAGTCGGTTTTCCATTGGTAGGCAGCAGCCACACAAACCAGGTGTTCTGCATCATGGAAAACAACAAACTGCAAAAGCTGGAGCAAACCGTTGAGCTGACCCGCTGGGAGCAGGCGGATGACACCCATACCGTTGTCCGGTTTGTCACCGGGTGGGCCACCACCCAAGCTGATACAGAAGCCCTGTGTGCTCTGCTGAAAACGCTTTGATGTATTAAACACCAAACAATAAAAGAGGGGAAAATGAGTCCTCTCTTTTTTGTTTGCCCACAAGCTCTGCAGCGGTGAAAGCTGCTACTGTGTCGGAGAAAGCAATGCCGTCATCCGGGCAATCCCCTCGCTTGAAAGCACATAGCCCTGAGGGGTTATCTTACCGGGCACGACCTGTGCCGTCACCTCTGGCGGATTTGCCATCAACAACCGGAAAAGCCGCTCCACCCCATAGATATCCACCGCAGAAATGTCGGTCAGTAGCTGTTGATCTGAACGAAACCATTCTACGGAGGCTGCGGCAATATCACTGTCAGACGCCAACGGCGGATGGGATAAAGCCTGTTGCAAAAATGCCCCAAATAGATTGGCAGCCAACTGCGCGCGCAGCGAAGGCGCCGTATTCTCCTGCGTCAGCAGCAGTGCCGCCGACTGGGCACTGATCGTACCCTGCCCTCCGTTATAGGCAAACCGACGCAGCATAGCAAGATTTTGCAGCTGTCCCAACTCATCCCAGTGCATGGTAGGGGTCACACCGCGAAAAAGCTCAATCAGCGCTGCATGCTCCGGTGCGAGATATCGCTCAAAGTCTATCCCCGTCAACTGCTCTATGGAGCTGCGCAGCTGCAGCGGTCCCCGCTGGTCGTAGGCCTCCTTTAAGGTCTGCTCAGCTTCTCCCACCGGCAGCAAGGTATTTTCCGGCAGTATCATGATCTCTCCTCGGTTTTCCCATGCATCCAGCCTGATCATTGCTGCAACCGTCTGCTCACAGCGCGGTACCAGCAGCAGGGTTAGGGTATCCTCCTGTGTGGGAGATAGCTTGGAGACATTCTGTGCTTCTCCTGCCACAGCCTGACTGTCAGTTTCCACCCCGGAAATACCGATGACCAGCATATAGATCGGTATCAGACAAAACAGTGTTATGATGGCGGATGTCAGAAAAATTCGAAAACGGGACATAGTGCTGCACTCCTTTGTTGTGTTTCTTCTGCATAGAGCATTGCCGGAAAAGCCATACTGTATGCAAGAAACATCCAAAAAAGGAGACTTTTATGAGAAAAGAAATTATTCTGACAAAGTTTTTCAGCCATTACGCCCGCCACAACTCCGAAAAGCTACTGTCCCGTTTGGATCTGAACATTCCGTCGCAGGATGACCCTTTAGGCAGTTATACCGGCAACCCGGCAAGCGGAGAAAAGCCCCAACAGGACGCAGACGATTTATAAAAAGACAGCCGTCCTTTGCGCACAGATTTCTCTGTCGCACAGAACGGCTGCTATTTTTCGGGGCGGAACACCCGCCCCGGTTGTTTTGTTAAAACTCAAACACAAACTCGCCTGCAAGCGCTTCTGCAGGGGCAAACTTGTGCTTAAAGGTCCACAGGTCGTACAATGCCTGGTCCTCCTCCGGATCCAGACAGATACCGCCCATATCAAAGGCATCACAGCCCCGCTGCAAAGCAAAACGCAGCATCTCCCACTGTAACAGATAACTGGCGGCCAGCTCCGGGTGTTTACGGTCCAGCGCACCGTAAACATAGGTGACACGGTCTCCGGCGACCACCGCAATTGCGCCTGCCAACAGCTCACCCTCCTTGCTATAACATAGCAACAGACGGCCGTCCTCGCCAAACGCCTCCAGTAATCCTTTCAGATAACCCATGGGACGCACATTAAAATCTTTATTCTGCCCCATATTGGCATAGATCTCATAAAAAGCAGGCAGATCCTCCACCGTACCGTTTTTGCAGACGACCCCCTGTTTTATGGAGGAGCGAATATACCACCTGGGCTTTGCCGCAAAGCTCATGATCAAGCTGTTCTCGGTCATTCCGGTTAGTCCGTGACGCACCGCGTTTAGCCTTGGCTGTACAGTGTGGTGAAATTTCGCGCCGGGGGTAAATGCCAACCCCTGTGCCAGGAATACCGCAATCGCCTCGGCGTCATCCTCCAAAACCAGCGGATCGCACTTGAAAACACCGTGCGGATACTTTGCTGCAAGCTGACGGGCTCCGTCTATCAGCTCCTTTACAGCCTGACCGTCATGGGGATCACACACCGGTCCACGGGGTGCATACAACAGTGCCGTACCGTCCCCCTTATCCGGCAAAATCAATATCAACATACTGCCCCGCAACCTGCCGGTCTCATCCTTACTCAACACGGTGCAGCTGTCCCAGTTGGGCTTCACTTTCGCCCACCGAGGGGATTGCATCAAACAGCCCATGGGATGGCCGATAATAAACTTCTCCACCTGACAAAGCTGCTCAGATTCATTGGTTAAAACTGTACTCATTACCTGGTATTTCCTTTCCGAAAACTGTCTTTTTGTAGAACTGTGCCGCAGATGCGGCACAGTCTTTATTTCTGTAGACCGGTCGCCCCTTGCTCGCCGCATAGAGCCTCTTTGGCAACCTGCTCTCTGCGGCGCTGAGCCTCCGCTTTGCTGTAGATGCAGCCGCAGTAATCCTGACGGTACAGATGATATTCCTTACTTTTTTGAATACTATCTGCGTATCCGCCTTTTTTCTTAAAATCGCTGAAAAGATAGCGGACCCCCGCCTTCTCGCCCTCTTCGCCGCCGATCCGGTTCAACCACTGAGCATTTTTGTGGGGACTGATGGAAAGCGTCGTACAAAAAAAAGCGTACCCTCCCTGTGCTGCCGCCCGGGCCGCCGCAGAAAGCCGAAGCCTGTAACAGGCGCGGCAGCGCTCGCCGCCCTCCGGCAGGTTCTCCATTCCATTTGTCACTGCGTAAAAGCGCTCCGGTTCATATTCTCCCCGGGCAAGCTTCACCGGAGCAGGCAACGACATTTCGGTTATCAGGCGCTCAAGCTCCTGCAGACGAAAACGGTATTCGCTTTCCGGTGAAATATTGGGATTATAAAACCACAGCGTCACATCAAACGCAGCGGTCAGCTGCTGCAGACAACCCGAAGAGCAGGGGGCGCAGCAGACATGCAGTAACAGGCGGGGTCGTTTACCCTCAGCCTGCAAAGCGGCAATAATCTGTTCCATCTGCTTTTGGTAGTTGGGTATAGGCTGCGTGCCCTTTGACGGCTGTTCCCCTTTGGGCGGATATTTTGTGTCGGGGTTGTCCTTCCCTATTCTATCTATAGTTTGCTGCAAATTCACCGATCATAACCTCTGTCCGATAAAAACATTTTTGCCGGTTTATTTTCGGCATAAATCAAGGAAAATGGCTACAAACTCAGCCGGCGTCGATTTGCCGTACCAGCAGGGTACGAATACGCTTTTCCTCCATATGGAGTACCGTAAACTGCAGGTTGCCGTAAATGCACTTTTCTCCCTCGGCAGGAATATGCTCCAGCTGCTCCAACGCAAAGCCGGCAACGGTAACGGCATCGGTCTCCTCCGGCGGATCTGCTTCCAGAATGTCAAACAGTTCCTCCACCGCCGTCTCTCCGTCAACCTCCCAGCTGTTCTCCCCAACCGGATTGATGGCGCTGACCACACTGTCGTGTTCATCCCAGATCTCGCCCACCAGCTGCTCTAAGATATCCTCCAGTGTCACAATACCCTGTGTACCGCCGTATTCGTCCGTGACCACGGCAACATGCAGTCGACGGTGCTGTAGCTCATCCAACAGCTCCGCAACCTTTTTGCGGGGCGGCACGTACAGACAGGGCTGAACCAAATCCACCAGCTCACAGGATGCGCCGGTGACAATTGCAGCAAAAAAATCCTTTTGACTGACCACACCTAAAATGTGATCCAGATCCTTTTCATAGACGGGCAACCGGGTAAAATGCTGTTGTAAAAATACCTGCTGAATCTCGTCTCTGTCAGCGTGTATTTCTACAGCGGCAAGCCGTACCCGGGGGGTCAGAATATCCTCGGCGCAAACATCGTCAAACTCCAATGCGTTTTGCAGCAGCTCGCTGCGGTCTTCTTCCAGAACGCCCTCATCCACACTTTGGTCGAACAATACCTTCAGCTCTTGCTCCGTAACGGTGGGATTCTCCTTTTTCTGGGGCACCAATAGCCTTTGTATCACGTGCAGCAGCCCGCTGCAGGGAGTCAACAGCACCACCAGCCCCAGTAAAACCGGAGAAACAACTCTGATAAAGGCCTCACTGTGGTTTTTGGCATAGGTTTTCGGGGTGACCTCGCCGAAAATGACCACCAGCACAGTAACCGCAGCAGTGGCAATACCCACACCCCCTGCAGAAAAAAGCCGGGCACAGAAAATTGTGGCAAGACTGGCCAGCAGCGTATTGACAATGTTGTTTCCGATCAACAACGTGGAAAGCGTTTTATCGTATTGCTCCGTCAGCCGCAGGGCGCGGTCCGCCGACTTGTCTCCCTGTTCCTGCTGTGCTTTTAGCCGAACACGGTTCGCGCCGGTCAAAGCGGTCTCGCTGGCAGAGAAAAAAGCCGACCCTACCAACAACAAAACAAAGATAAAACTCATACCCGGGATACTGTCCACGAGAAAAATCACACTCCTTGTATTTTACTGACTGTTAGTATATAATAAAAATGGCCAAAGTGCAAGAACCGCCGGTTTTTTTCAACGGAAATACCGGATCCCCACTAAAAGTCTTGCATTCACTCGTTGGAAAAGCGCATATTTATTTGTAGGAGAATAACGGAGGAATACAATGGAAGAGAACAAAGCCGAAATACACCATGGCAGATGGAAACAGGTACTCTCCTCCCCCCGCTTTTTAGCTGATCAGCTTTTGGTTGCAGGGGGGATTGTCCTGTATCTTTTGTTGTCCAATCTACCTGCCTTTGCTGATGTAATAAGAAAACTGTATGCCGCCGTATCGCCTTTTGTCGTTGCCTTTGTCATTGCCTGGCTGCTGGCACCTATTGTGCATTTTTTGCAGGAAAAGCTCTTCCGCCGCGGAAAACCTGGTTTACGGCGCAGTCTGGCGATTCTGATCACCTATCTTGTCGTCATTGCTGCTTTGGCAGCTGTGCTATGGATAATACTACCTCAAGTATATGAAAGCTTAATGCTGCTGGTGGATAAGACCCCGGACTATCTGACAAATCTGCAAAAAGCAGCGGATAAGCTTGCGAAGCGCTTTTCATTGGCCGATTCCATCAAGGCCGAATTTTTAGTGGAGGATTATAGCTCCCTGTTGACCAAAATCAGCACCTGGCTAAGCGCCAGACTGCCCCAGTTGGTTACCGCCGGCGTCAATGTGGGTAACGGTCTAATCAGTGCCTTTACGGCACTGATTGCCTCTATCTATATCCTTGCCAGTACCGATCGACTGAAAAAAATTACCAGTCGCATAATTCACGCCCTGCTCCCCACACCGCAGGATAAAAAAATGATTGGTTTTCTGCGTCGGTCCAACGGCATTTTTACCGGCTTTATTGACGGTAAGCTGCTGGACAGCCTGATCATCGGCCTGCTTTGCCTGGTCGGCTGCTTACTGCTGCGCATCCCCTTTGCAGGCCTGGTCAGTCTGGTTGTAGGTATCACCAATATTATACCGGTGTTCGGGCCTATTATCGGCGCCATACCCTGCCTTGTCATTCTGTTGATCGTTGACCCCTGGAGCGCCTTATGGTTTTTAATTTTTGTGGTAGCGCTACAGCAGCTGGACGGCAATGTAATCGGTCCCCGCATTCTGGGCGACAGCACCGGCGTATCTCCCCTGGGCGTTTTGCTCTCCATTACCGTCGGCGGCAAACTGGCGGGTATTACCGGCATGCTGATAGGTGTCCCCCTGTACGCTATTTTCAGCTTTACAGTAAAGGAATTTATAGATCTGAAGCTGGCTCAAAAGGCGGAAGCCGCAGCCAAAAAAAGCTCGGAAAACGCAGAACCTTTTGTGGATAATACGAACAGTCTCTAAACTGCACATTCCGGCTGCAAAAGATGTCATTTTCTCAACAATGCTTTCACACTTTATAAAACCATCCCGTTTTATGCGCTTTTTTGTCTATATCATATGAAAAATTCTCATGGATTTCTATTTTTTGCCGTTGACTTTTAGTTGTTATCCGTGTATACTATGAAAATAAGCGGGGCGCTTCGCACTGCAAAATATTTTATTAAAGAGGTTATCTCATGTACACTGACAAGACCCTGGTCTGCAAGGATTGCGGACAAGAATTCGTTTTCACCGCCGGTGAGCAGGAGTTCTACGCTGAGAAAGGCTTTACCAATGAGCCTCAGCGTTGCAAAGCCTGCCGTGATGCCCGTAAGGGTGTGAGCCGTCCCGCTGGTGCTGCTCGCCAGATGTTCGACGCTGTCTGCGCCGAGTGTGGCAAGCCCTGCAAGGTTCCCTTCGAGCCCCGTAACGATCGCCCTGTTTTCTGCAGCGACTGCTTCCGTAATCGCTGATTACAGGTTGAACAAACGAATGCTTAAAAAAGCCGTTTCCCCTTTGGGGAGACGGCTTTTTTCTGTCTGTCATAAAGAGTGTACGGTTCTGCTTTTTGTTCCCTACATAATATTTTTCAGCAAGGGCCAAAGGTAGCTACGCCGAGGATCCTGCATCTGACCGCCGGCACTGCCGATCGCATCTGTCTGGTGCGCATCTGAGCTGACCAGTATCTCCTGCGGAGTCGGCATGCGCCCGGAGGCAATTAAGCTATCCGCTTTTTCCGGGTGTCGCATCTCCACACAAGGAAAAACAGGCTCATCCGGCATAAAACCCAACACCGAAAGAACCGAGGTGGTATCCTTATCCAGATGAGCCGGTACTGCCAGACCACCCAACACCTCCGCCATCTGTTTTGCCCGGGCAATATTACAAGCCGCCGCATTGGTCAACAGCTTCTGCGGTCGGTCAATAATCCGGTCATCCTCGTCCATCACCAGCTGCTCACCGAAATAGCGGGCATCACAGGGAATATCCGGCAAAAGCCGGTACAGCTGCTGTCCCATCTCCAGAGCTGCCTCCACCGTAGGAAAATAGCACAGTAAATGAATTTCCTCCGCTGTGGTCACCTCGATACCGGGCAGCAGTGCAAGCCCATAAGCGTCGCATGCCAGCTTAGCTGCCGGTAAATTTGCGGCGCTGTTATGGTCGGTAATGGACAGAAGCTCTATTCCTGCCAGCTTGGCAAGACCGCAAACCGTAACCGGCGTCATCTCATTTTCAGCGCAGGGAGAAACACAGCTGTGGCAGTGCAATTCATACTGCAGCGGCATCGGCAGACCGCCTCCTTTGTGCCGGATACATCTTTTCCGGTTATGTCAGCGGAAAGCCACCCGCTTTGGCAAGGGCGAGACAGGCATCAAATTCCGCAAGCTGGGTAGAAAGCAATAGCACTCCATTTTCATCGGCGCGCTGCAGCATCTCCGGGCTGGCAGGGATACCATGGCAAAGCACCACACACCCCGCATCCGCCAGGGCTGCCACCGCCACCGTATTGACATTTCCCATAACTGTACACCAGCACGCCCCCTGAGGCAGTCTGCCCATCGCATGGCTAAGCAGATCGCAACAGAAAAAACCGGTCAGCTCTTTTACAGGTACCGTGTTCAAGGCCGTGAACTCCTCTATCCCGGCGGCATCCAAATTTGTCATAACACCATTTTACTCCTTTTGATCTCGCTTTTCACTATTCGCCGGACAGGTTGCGCAATCCGCAGCCGATTTACCGCTCGGGCATTCGCACTGCTTCTTAGCGCTTGCCTGATGCTGCAGCTGTTCAACCATATTCTGCAGTCGCCGACGCAGCAGCACCGCACAGGAATCAAGCGAATTATATCCCCGCACAATATCCTCTGCAAGGGCGTCACAGGTGGGTGCCCCACATGCGCCGCAGTCCAAATCCGGCAGCTGAGCCCGTATTTCCTCCAGCCGCGCGTAACGTTCAAACCGTTCCGCACGGGTCGCACCCAGTTCCATGACCGGGGCATACTCCAGATCGGTACTCCACAACATCTGGGGTGGGATACTGCTTTCCAGTCTGTTTTCACTGACAGGCAGATACCGCCGCAATTTTTTCAGCTTTGCACGGGCTATGTACGGGTTTTCCACCGTCAAAACACCGCCCACACAGCCGCCTGCACAGGCATTCAGCTCCACAAATGCCAGGTCGTGCAGCTTCTCGTCCTCCAGGTCTTCCAATACGCGGATGACATTTTCTATTCCGTCCGCAGCCAGATAATTATCCACACTAATCAAACCGCTGCACTCTCCGCCACTGGAAGCCCAGCTCATACCAATTCTGCCGGAGTGAGACAGTGCCTCCTCCGGTGCGTTTTTCAAAAGATTGCAAAGCGCCGGATAAATATCCTTTATCGCCAGCACCCCGTTTACCTCTGAGCGGTCAGAGCCGATAGGATCCCGGACTGCTGTCACCTTTGCGGGACAGGGACTTAAAAAAAACACTCCTATCTGATCCGGAGACAGACCAGTGCGTTCCACCGCCCGCTCCCGGGCAAGACGTGCCGCCTGCTCCATCGGGGCAAGCACCGGCAAAACATGGTCGATTAGATTGGGAAACCGGACCCGGATCAACCGCACCACTGCCGGGCAGGCAGAGGAAATCAGCGGCAGATCCCGGGGGGAGCTGCCTGCAAGCACCCGACGAGTGGCGTCGCTGACCAGCTCTGCCGCAGCCGCCACCTCAAAGATATCGTCAAAGCCCAAACCGTGAAGTGCGCTCAACACCGGGTCGGCATCCTCTAAAAGATTGAACTGAGCATACAGTGTCGGTGCCGGTAAAGCGATATTATATGCAAACTCGCTAAGCCGGTCAATGCTGTCATATATGGGTTTTTTGGCATGATGGGGACATACCCGTATGCATTCTCCACAGTCGATACAACGCTCCTTCAGGATATGCGCCACACCGTCATGCACCCTTATCGCCTGGGTTGGACAGCGCTTGATACAGTTGGTACAACCTGTACATAGGCTTTTATCCAGCGTGACTGAATGGATGAACTCATTCAAGACGGATTCCCTCCCTTAAAATATCCGACACCTAATATCGGCGTTTTCATTTTACAGTTGTACTGTCATCTGAATATCGGTTCCCACTCCCAAGGTGGAGGTGATTTCAAAGGTGTCGGTATACCTTTTCATATTGGGTAGGCCCATGCCGGCGCCAAAGCCCAGCGCCCGTATTTCATCCGGCGCAGTGGAATATCCCTCCTGCATAGCAAGCGAGATATCTGCGATACCGGGACCGTTATCCCACAGATGCAAGGTGATACACTGCTCCTCAATGATCATCTCAATGTGTCCGCCGTGGGCGTGAATGGCAAGGTTGATCTCTCCCTCATACAAGGCTATTGCCACCCGGCGCACCGCGTCCGGCGCGATTCCCAGCTTTTTCAGAGTAGATTTGCAATGAGCGCTTGCCTCTCCCGCACGGGTAAAATCATCACCGGGCACGGTATATTCCAGCTTAATCGGTTCACTCATGAGGTGTCCCTCCTCGCAGACCGCCTGCATACAGGTTACCGCAGGCCGTAAACATGGGCAACCGGGTGGTCATAACCGCAATACCCCGGTCAGCTGCCAAAGCCAGAAGAGTCCGGTCCGGCTGCTTTCCCCGCACAAAAATTACGCAGCGCATATCCATCATATCCGCTGTGCGGATCACCTGAGGGTTATTTAACCCGGTCAACAGCACTGCCTGATCCTTCACATATGCCAGCACATCGCTCATCATATCACTGCCGCAGGCAGCGTGTACCTGTACGGACAGGTCAGCCTCAGGGGTCAACAGCTCCGCCTGTAACGATGTTAAAATTTCCTGTAACGTCATATGAATGCTTCCTTTCCGGGAGAGAGGGAAAAGCCGTTCCCTCTCTATACCCGTCCCCTTTTTTGGGATAGTTTAACAGTTTAAAAGATGACTTAGCCGTCACCCATATCTTCAAAGGCTTCCAGACCCTTTTTAGCCTCTGCCCTACTGTCACCATGCCGCACAAAGCACATTGTCACAAAGCTTGCTGCCACAAATACCGCCGCATAGGGGAACAGCATATGGTAGCTGATATGTCTCAGCAGCCAGCCCGCCAAAATAGGAGTAACCACCTGTGCCGCCATGGAAAAGGTATAGTAGTAGCCGGTAAACTTACCGACATCGCTGCCGCGGCACATTTCCACAACCATCGGCAGACTGTTTACATTGATAGCCGCCCAGGCAAGGCCCAACAGAGCAAACAGCAGATACATAACCGGAGAGATTGTCCGGGCGTTTACCGTCAGAAAATAAGCTGCCGCAAAACAGGCTGTCAGCAACACAATGCCACCCTTAATGGTCTTTTTTCTGCCCACCCTGGATGCCAGCACGCCGATTGGAATATACGAAACGATTGCCCCGCCTGTCGCCACCAACAGACAGGTGGACGCCCCACCCAGGCCCTGTCCCAGAACCTGGTCGATATAGGTGGTAAACCAGGTGGTAACACCGTTGTAGCCGATAAACCACAGCGAAATAGAAACCAGTAAAAAGCCCAGACTCCGCTTGACCGGTGCAGGCAACCTTTCCTCACCGCTTGCGTCATTTTCCGCCAGATTCTGTTCGGGATGCTCTGCTTCGTAAGCGCGGTTTTCAGCGGCAAGCCGCGGCTCCTTTACTGTGACAAACAGCACCGCCACCGCCACGGTCATAATGCCGGAAACCGTGGCAAACAACAGAGTGTAATCCACATGCTCCAGATCGGCGATACGGCGAGTGGAATAAAGCACCGCCGCTACTGCCAAATACAGGATACCGCCCACTGCGCCCATCAGATTGATGATTGCATTTGCCTTGCTGCGTAGGGGCTTGGGGGTCACATCCGGCATCAGCGCCACGGCTGGGCTACGGTAAGTGCCCATTGCCACCAGCAACAGACCCAGAACACAGATAAACACGACTCTGCAGACGGTCAATGCAGACGGCGAAGCCCCCTCCTGAGCTAGCGCATAAAAACGGTTATCCACGATCGGCAACAGATTCATCAGCACCACTGCCGCCGTCGTACCCGCTAAAATAAAAGGCATACGGTGACCGATACGGGTATTTTTGCGGTCACTGAGCGCACCAAACAACGGCAACAAAAACAGTGCCAGTACATTGTCTGCCGCCATAATCACACCGGAAAAGGTTTCATCCAGCGCGAAGGTCTTGGTCAGAATCAGCGGGATGACACTGTCATACATCTGCCAAAAGGCGCAGATAGACAAAAACGCCAAGCCGACCAACACAGTTCGCCTGCTGTTTAATTTCATTTATAAACCTCCAATATTCTATCATAATACTATACTATAATCTTATCGGATTTTTTAAAAAAGTACAAGTATCTACTGCTCTGCAACCTGTCAATTATTCATTGGTTTGTTTGTGCAAATTGCTCATTTTCCTCTGCTTTTTGTCACATTAGAATTTTTCTTTTTGAAATTAGCCGGATACACCACTGCAGCTTTCGCCGTAGCAGTGCCGTTTTGCTTGTTTTTTTACAGGTTTACTGCTATAATGCAGTGTAGGAACGACATCAGACAGAAAGGAGTATGCTATGTATTATAGACTGGATAAACGGGGCGCAGACCTTGCCGGCGGTGTTTCACTGCTGATTTTTCTGTTGCTGACGCTGATTCCCTTGGGTAAACCCTGGGCCAGACTGCTGACCGCAGCACTGCTTTCGGTTGCCATTTGGGGTTACCTGCGCCTATTGACGGGCTTTGCCAAATGGGAGATCTGCCGGGGACAGCTGAATATCCATATCGGCCTGCTGCTCACTCGGGAACACCACATCCGTCTGAACCGGATTACCGCTATTCAGATTTTCTCTACCCCTTTTTCCCGTCCCCTGGGTATCTGTCTGGTATCTGTTTTCAGTGCAGGGGCTTTTTCTGTCATGCCCTGTGTTCGACAGCCGGATGCTGAACAGCTGATATTACTGTGGCGTGCAGAGCTGCCCGATGAAAAAGGAGCCTTGCTGCCAAAGGAGGATCCGGATTGAAGGGTAGATTTCATTTTGTTTGGGCAGTGTACTATATGCGGTACGGTTTTTGGCTGTGCCTGATTCCCCTGACCCGCGCACTGCTCTCCGGAGGGCTGATCAGCTTTTGGTCGGTTTTCCAACAGGACCTGATCATTCTAGTCGGCATGGCATTTTTAAGTTTGTATGCATGGCTGACCGCAACCTGGCAGCTGACCGAGGACTGTTTGGAAATACATTTCGGGTTTATTTTTCATCGCCGCTGCAGCTGTCGGCCTTGCCAGCTTGCCGCCTGTGAGCTGCGTCGCAGTTTGCCCCAACGGTTGCTGGGCGCCTGTGAACTGGAACTGTTTTTAAACAGCTGCCACACAAAAAAAAGCTATCGACTTATTCTGACCTACCGACAGGGTGTTGTTTTGCGGGATGCTCTGTTCCCCTTGAACCGGGTTAAAAACGGGTCTGCCGACGAATCCGTACCTTACCGCCCCTCCGGGGGGGACTGGCTGATGCTGGCAGCATTAAGTACCAATCTTGTTACTGAGACCGCTCTGGTCCTAATGACTATCCGGCACATCCGTCAGCTATTGGGACAGGATTTGGAACAGCAGGCAGTCAGCAAGCTGGAGCAGCTGCTTGCCACTATGGGGCTTGCCGTTCCGGCAGGTATTTCTTTGGTCTTATCCATCGTGTTCTTTTTTACCTGCTGCAGTCTAGTCATCAGCGTGTTGCGAACCGGCGGTTATCAGGTTGCCCGCACCGATGGGTATCTGCTGTGTCAGGGCGGTCTATACACCCAGGTAGAGCAACGCATCCGCACAGATTGCATCCACTGTATCGATGTGCGCCGCGGGTTGCTGTCCCGCATTTCCGGGTTTGATTCCGTCTATGTCTACGCAGGCGGATTCAGCAATCAAAATACGCCTCTTTTGTTTTTCCGTCGCAAGGATACCACCCTGAGCCGTCAGCTGCTGCCGGAGATGATGCACTGGCACGCCAAGCGCCGTTATGCTGCCCGGTCAATCTGGCAATATATCTGGCGGCTGCTGATTCCGTTTTCTTTGGTGACCGTACTGTGGCTGGTTGCCCTTTATATGTTGCCTAAGGCAGCACCGATTATGGCCGTCTGTATCGGTATTTGTCTTTTTTTCCTTTCGTTTGCCGTAGAGGCATTTTTTACCGAAGGGTACCACTATGCCGGTAATGGCAAGTTTATTCTCGCCTTCGGCCGAGGCTTTACCCGACATTTTGTCACGGTTCTGCCCCGGGAAGTTACGGCAAAGGTCATCTATTCCTCTCTGTCGATCCAGCAGGACCGGGGCGATTTGGTTCTCTGCTGTCCAGCCGGCATTCGTCTGCGGGTACGTGGTATCTGCAAAAGTAAGGCAGATTCCGCCCTGCAAAAAATGTATCAGCTTTAAACTGGGACGGCAGTCTTTTCTTTGACAGGGCTTCGGCACCGTTTGTACGGTTTCCGAGAAATGTCAGAAAAGACTGCCGTCTGTTATTTTACGGTTTTCTGTCAAAAAGTTAATGTAATACTTTTTCCAACCTTAAAGCTGAACCTTCAGCTCCGGTATCGGGAACACCCCGGTCTTAGGCAAAAGCTCTACGCCGTGCGCACCCGGCTTAACTGTACAGGTGAACAGCTCCTTACAACATGCCTCCGGTGCAAAAAAGCTTACCACGCCTTTTTCCTCTCCGTCGACCTGAAGCACTGCTTCACCATATTGCGGTCCGGCTACCCCTAATACTGTCAGCTGACTTCCGTGAGGGTTCCATTTTACCCGTTGCTGACCCACCCACAGATTCTCAGGGGTTTGGGTCAGATCCGCCAGCTTGACACCGGCGCCGAGAACCGCCTCCATGACCGTATAGGTAAAGGCCGCAGGGCAGCAATCACCCGTCACGGTAAATTCACTGCATTCCAGGACTGAAAAGCATCCGGTGCGGATGCCCAGCGGCAGCGGCTGCGCTGCAAGCGAAAGAGTCATACCGTCAAACAGCAGCACCTGATTTACCCAGGCAGAAATTTTACCGTCCTTACGCGCCAGATGAACCGTCTGTGCCTTGCCGGGCAGACTGCCACCTGCAAGGATATTGCCCTTTTGCACCAATGCCCAGCTATCCTGCGCGATGCGTAAAGCAGTATATTCCGTCAGTGCCTCGGGACAGGGGATACTGTCTGCCTGGGGGATATCCGGGCCGATCTTTCCGGCAAAATCAAACAGAAAATCCGCGCTGCCCTGCAGGGTAAACCGCGCATTCAAATCAAACTCCGTATACGCCTCCTGCAGGCAGACCACCGAGGGTCCATCATGACCGGAGACAGTAAAGCCGTCGGAAACCGGCTTGCTCCAAGGCCGGGAGGCTACCGAAAGGGTGCCCATACCCTGCTCGTTTCGGGAGGCATACATGACGGTAAGCTTATCCTCCTTTACGAAGCCGTTAACAGTCTGTCCCCAGATGCCGTACGCCTCATCTGCCAGCGGACGGGAATGCCACAGACTTCCATCCGTCACCATCTGCCAGGCCTCCGGCCTGTGAGCCTCCTCCAGCTTAGCCGCAAACAGGAACTGATAATTACGGCTGCGCGCCACGCTGGTAGCCGGCGCATACACAGTATCCCCCACCACAAACGCCGGGTAGTATTCCATTGGCGTAGGATAGTAGCCCGCCCGTTCGTTGCATAGCAGCATAGTGGGGTTTTCAAATTCCTGTTGGGCATCCTTTGAGGTCAGGCAAATCAGCCCCCAGGCATAATGTGGACCGGAATCACACAGGACCAATGCCAGATAGTCGTCTTTGCGGGGGATAACCGTGGTGGCGTAGAACCGGTCAAATTTGCCGAATTTTCCCCGCAGTGCGGAGGTACGGTACACCGGGCGGCTATTGCGGGTAAACGGTCCCGCCGGGCTGTCTGTAAACGCCAGTGCCGCTCCGGAATCCGCCGGATCGTCCGAGCTATGGGCCTTTTCCCAGGTGAAATTTACGGTACTCCAGTCATAGGTCAGCAGATATTCTCCCCGTTTTTCATCCCAGAACAACACCGCATCCGGGCAGCTATTGGAGGGATAGGCCGCTCCCTCAAAAAAGTGATTGGGAGAAAGCTTTTCCGGTAACAATTCCCAGCTTTTACCCTCATTTTGGGAACGGTACACCCGAAAATGAGAATATCCGTTTTCCGCCGTCCCATAGCCCCAAGGATATAGACCGGCATAAAGATACCAATCATTATTTTTGTCACAGTACAAAGAGCCGTTAACCGCCCACTCATAGGGCGGGGTAGAGATATGTACCGTATCCCCCACCTTTTCAAAGGCGTCAAAGGAAACATCTCCCATCACCGGATGGTGGCTCCACAAGCCGACATTTTCCGCTTTTGCGTAATTTTTCATTTTCTCTTGATCCTTTCTTCGCACTTAAATTGATCTGCTCTCCCCTTCAGCCCTTCCGTTGTCCCGACAGGGTAATCTTTCCGTTCTCTGCGAACCGTCCGATCCTGCCGATTTTCACTACAATAGCATAAAGCAACCGGTGTGTCAATAACCTGTGCAACTGCTTATTTGCCATACATTTTCTCTTTACGCACCGATATCTCCTGATCTTTACATTGGGCATAAACCCGATATTCTGTCGAAAATACCGCTGGAAAACAGCACAGCGGTGTGCTATACTGAAAAAAACTGAAAAAAGCCTTTTCATTCTGAAAAAGAGAGGAACGGTTCCTATGAAAAAAATACAGTATAACGCGCCGGTAACACTCAGCTTTTTCTTTGCCAGTCTTGCCGTACTGTTGGCAGGCTTTATTACCGGCGGTGACAGCACGCTACTGTTGTTCTCCGTTTACCGCAGTCCCTTATCTGACCCGTTTTTTTATCT
Organism: Faecalibacterium sp. UBA1762; assembly: GCA_002314755.1. GTDB lineage: Bacteria > Bacillota > Clostridia > Oscillospirales > Ruminococcaceae > UBA1762. The sequence goes on from DCHC01000041.1 coordinate 24,742, forward strand.
TCGCTTGTTTGGCCATGTGCTGGGACATTCCGGCTGGGACCATTTTACCGGTAACATGCTGCTTTTACTGGTTGTCGGACCTCCGCTGGAGGAACGGTACGGCAGCCGACCCATGATCATCGGCATTTTGGTAACCGCTATAACCACCGGTCTGGTTCAGTGCCTGCTGTTTCCTCATGCTATACTGTTGGGCGCAAGCGGCGTCGTATTTTTTCTGATCATTCTCTCCTCCTTTGCCGGAGGAGAAAAAGGTCGCATCCCCTTAACGCTCATTCTGGTCGCCGCCTCTTATCTGGGGCAGGAGATTTACAGCGCCCTGTTTGTCACGGATAACATCTCTAATCTGACCCACATCATCGGCGGCATACTTGGCATTCTGCTTGGCTTCTGGATCAAAAGAAAACACAGCTGATTTGCCGCCTCCCATGTCAGTCAACCCATGAGAACTGTCTGTTAACCGGCAGCTCTCATGGGCATTTTTTCTGTCAAATAAGTTCCGTTGTTGTTCCACAGGTTGCCTGCACTGTTTGTAAAAGGGCACGCTTGCAGCGTTTTTAAGGTCGATATCTTCTCCGGTGGGGTTAACACCGACGCGATATCTCCGGTAATGCCCAGATGTTTCCCGTTCAGAATATTTTTCTTTGCAAACACGAACGGGTTTTCTAAAAAAACCGGAATTTCCATCCCGTTTTGGTTGCTATCCATTTTCAGCTGCCCCTTTTCCCTGTTATTTACCGAAATCATGGAACAATACGTCGTATTTGTAAAGTGATAATTCACGCAAAAAAGCAGGGAACCTTACGACGAAGATTCCCTGCTGCGAATTTGAAAAATAATATTAAATCAGGCTCATAACCAGAACGACCAAAATAATAACCGGCAGTACAAAGGTCATATAGCCGCGCAGCCATGCAGGCAGCTTAACACCGTGGTCACCGGTATTGATCTCGGTAAAGAAGCTCTTCCAGCCCCAACCGTAACGGCAGGTGCAGAACAGCGTATAGACCAGAGAACCGATGGGCAGCAGAATATTGGAGACCGCGTAGTCCTCTAAATCCATAAAGCCCTTACCGAAGAGAGTAACCTCTTCCCAAATATTCAGACTGAACACAGCGGGCAACACCAGCACCAGCATCAATGCCAGGTTGATCAAGGCAATGGCAGGCCGTTTCAGCTTGGTGGTCTCCAGCCAGAAGGACATAATATTCTCAAATACGGCGATAACGGTGGACATTGCCGCAAAGCTCATGAACAGGAAGAACAAAACGCCCAGGATACGACCGCCCTTCATTTGATTGAAGATGCTGGACAGAGTCATAAACAGGAAGCTTGCGCCGCCGGACTGGTCGGTGATGGCTTCGGAGCTATAGGAGAAGTAAGCGGGGAAAATAATCAGGCCGCTCATCAAAGCAACCATGGTATCCAGACCGATAATGGTGAAGCCTTCGCCGGCAAGACGGCGGTCTTTGCCGATATAGCTGCCGAAGATGGCGATAGAGCCAATACCGATGGACAGGGTAAAAAATGCTTGACCCATGGCAGCACCGACAACCTTGCCGATACCGTAGCTTTCAATGCTCTTGACCGAGGGAACCAGATAAAACTTCAAGCCTTCCTTGGTGCCGGGCAGGGTGCAGGAATAGACAGCCATACCGATCATCAGGACAAACAGCATGACCATCATCACCTTGGTCACCCGTTCCACACCCTTCTGCAGACCCAAAGAGCAAACCAGCAGACCCAAGAAAATAGCGGTATAGGCACCGGCGATATCCATTGCGGGGTTGGATACTGTTGCGCCGAACGCCTCACCCAACTGGGCAATGGTGGTCATACCCTCCATTGAGCCGGTCAGGTACTTGACAAAGTAGATCAGCATCCAGCCTGTGATAACGGTATAGCACATCATCAGCAGATAGTTACCGGCCATACCGAAGTACTTCCAGATGTGCCAGTTGCTGCCCTTAGGCTCCAGCACATCAAAGGAGGTGGCGATACTGCGCTGGCTACCGCGACCAACCGCCAATTCAGCGGTCATAACAGGTGCGCCCAGCAAAATCAGGAATGCCAGATAAATCAGCACAAAAATTGCGCCGCCGTAGGCACCGGTAATGATAGGAAACCGGTAAACATTGCCCAGACCAATGGCACATCCGGCAGAGATGAGGATGAAACCAAGGCGAGAGGCAAACTTTTCACGCGTTTGCATAAGAACTTTCCTCCGAAAACTTTTTCTTTTCCCTTTTTGGGAATTAAAGGTATTTTACACCATTTTGTAAGGAAAATCAAGCTAAAAAATTGCTTTTCGCGGTCAATCAGCTTTAATATGCATAGTTTCTGCTTTTTGTTTTTGCGGTTATGCTTTTTATCGATTCATTATGATTTGTTTTGAGACTTGCACACTTCACTTAACGGATAACAAAGCTTGACTTTTTCTGTTTGACGGTCTATATTCAAAGAAAAAGCTGCCGGTAACCTTGAATCGGCGCAGATACAAAAAGGAGTGTACACCATGGCTGTAAAACCGTTTTTAGGCGTTGCCTATTATCCGGAGGATTGGGATGAGGCACAGATTCCCGAGGACATTGCCTGGATGCAAAAAGCCGGCATAACCTGTGCCCGTATTGCTGAATTTGCCTGGAGGAAAATGGAGCCTGCCCCTGGACAATATGAGTTTGGCTGGCTGCACCGGGTAATCGATGCCCTGCGAGAAGCCGGTATCGCCGTTGTATTGGGTACCCCCACTGCCACACCGCCTATCTGGCTTGCGCAGCAGCACCCTAAGGCTTTTACGGTAAACGCGCAGGGTGTTCGCGCACAGCACGGTGCCCGGCGCAGCTACTGCAGCAACAATCCCGATTATCAGGCTGCCTGCGAACGTATTGTCGAGGCAATGGGCAAAGAATTCGGCCACGATCCCGCCGTCATCGGTTGGCAGCTGGACAACGAGATATACACTTGGCCGCAAAATGCCTGCTGCTGCGAATATTGCACCGCCGATTTTCACCGCGCGCTGCAGGAAAAATACGGTACCGTTGAGCTGCTGAACCAGCGCTGGGATTTAAACCTGTTCAGTCAGGCGTACGACAATTTTGATCAGGTGCAGATTCCCACTGTCGGCTGGCATAACCCCCATGTCAAATATGAGTGGGCAGCCGCTCACTACAAGGCGGATATGCGTCTGATCCACCGCCACGCCGAGCTCCTGCACCGGTATACCGACAAACCCATCGGTACCGATATGATGCCCTTTAACGGCATGGATTACGAGGAGATGACCGCGCCTCTGGATGTGGTGGAATTCAACCACTATAACGATTGGCGGGATACCGAGGGTGCCGTGTTCTGGTTTGACTATCTGCGCACCCTGAAAGAGGTACCGTTCTGGAACACCGAAACTGCTGCAACCTGGACAGCGAGTGTGCAGACCGGGCTGCAGATGCAGCCGGAGGGCTGGTGCCGTATGAACAGCTGGCTGCCTGTGGCGCTGGGCGGCGAGGGCAATATGTATTGGCTATTCCGTCAGCACTGGGCCGGTCACGAGCTGATGCACGGCTCGGTGCTTTCTGCCTGCGGCAGACCCACCCACACCTTCGGAGAAATTCAGCGCACGGCAGCTGAGATGAACACGGCTGCCGATCTGATCAACAGCACCGGAGTTCACAGTGAAATTGCTGTCCATTTTACCAGCCGTAGCTGGCAACTGTTCAACCAGCAACCGATTGTACCGGAGCTGGACTACCAGAGCGAAGTACGCAAAGCGCATGCAGCCCTGTGCCGTTCAGGTTTTCGGCCGGATGTCATTGGCGCAAGACATAGCCTAGATGGCTACAAGCTGCTGTTCAGCCCGTTGGTCATGACGCTGGAGGATAGCGACATGGGCAACCGTATTACGGAATGGGTAAAAGCGGGCGGCATCTGGGTCGTCGGCCCTATGACCGATATCCGCAATGATATCGGCGCGCATTTTACTGACCGGGCCATGGGCACTGTGGAGCAGCTGCTGGGTATTCGGCTGGAGTACGCGGTACCCAATATTCAGGGACCTATTCAGACCGCTTGGAACGGCGGTGAAGCCTTGACCCCCGGCAATTTTGTCGAGTGCTATAGCGGTGTCCTGGAGCCCCTTGCCAAAGTGACAGGCGGGCACAGTGCCCTGAACGGACTGACCGTCGTCGGAAAGGCAGTCTGCGGAAAGGGGCAGGTCATTGTACTGGGCTGCCTAACCGATGACAGGGGCTATGACCGTCTGGTTCGCATTGCCGCCGACCTTGCCGGCATAGAGGGCTATCAGGTAACCGGAACCCTGCAGATCATCCCCCGCATAGGCAAGCAGGAGGTCCTGATGCTATGCGAAACCGGCGGCGCGGAGGCTACAATCCGGCTGAAAAAGGCCATGCGGGATCTTCTGACCGGCAAGGAGTACCATGCCGGTGTTACCCGTATCCACCCCTGGGATATTTTGATTCTGCAGTAGTCCTCCCCTTTTTTCACATCTGCATCTGAATGGATTAAGACGCTACCCGCATTACAAAGCGATATGTAATGCGGGCAGTTTTTTCTGCGCATTTTCTGCGGAGGAGGCTCACTCCTCCTCTTCATCCTGCTGTTCCATATAAACGGACAGCAGCTTTATTTTTTGTCTAAGAGAACTGCTGTCCCACGCTAACCCTTGCGCTATCTTTGATGATATCCGGTCAGCAGCAGACGACATCACTTCTGTTTCCCTGTCCGGCGAGTTTTCAGGCGTCTCTGAGAATGCATTTTCTTTTTGCCGCATTTTTCCTTGCTCCTTCTTTTGTTTTGCTGTCGCCGCTGTGAATAAAGCTGCGCTTTAAAGGCAATACTGGTGATATGGGAAATTTTTCCATCAACATCATATTGCAAAGGAACCGTAAAAAATGCCGAAATTTCATAACCGTGCAGCCGATTTATACTGCACACACCCAAAACGAAACCGCACCTGCATCTGCATCCGTTTAGCAGCGCTTATCGGTACGCTTGCTGCCATCTTTTTAATGAATTTCTGTAGCTTTGCCCGGGTGTGCAACACGCTGCGCAGCCAGACCCTGCGGCTGCATATCATAGCCAACAGTGACAGCGCCGCTGACCAGCAACTAAAGCTCCTGGTACGGGACGCTGTGGTCAGAGATTGCTCCCGGCTGTTTTGCAACTGTACGTCTTTGGAGCAGACTCAACAGATCGCTGCAGAAAATTTATCCCGACTGCAACATACTGCACAGAATACCCTTCAGCAGGCCGGTTGCTCTTATCCGGTGGAAATATGTTTAACAAATATGTGGTTTGATATCCGCAGCTATGAAAGCTACACTCTACCGGCCGGACAATACCGTACCCTGCAGATAAAAATCGGAAAAGCAGAGGGCTACAACTGGTGGTGTGTGCTTTTTCCCTCTCTTTGTCTGCCCTCCTCCGGCAGGGACACCCGACAGGAAGCAACCCGCGTCTGGGGTGAGGATGGTGTTCAACTGATCACCGGAGAGCCAAAATACAAATTTGCGATTGCGGAGCTGTGGGAAAAGCTTCGGGATAAAGGCTGACGGGTACCGTTTTTGCACCTTTTATGCCATTTGCGTTTTCTTTTTTGTTTCGTTATGTTATAATATGGACAAATCTCTTTTGACAAAAAAGGAGTCTTTGTCTATGCTTCAGTTCATTCTCGGCCGTGCCGGTACCGGTAAGACCCATGCAGTCTGGTCCGCCATTTTGGAACGGGCCCGGCAGGGAAAGCGCAGCCTGCTGATCGTGCCGGAACAGTTTGCCAGCACTGCCGATTTACAGGGATATACTGTATTAGGCGACAGTCTGCACTCCTTTTTGAAGGTGTGCAGCTTTCGTACCCTGACAGCTCTGCTGGAGGACCGGTTTGGCGGCGGCGCCGAGGCCACCCTAACGGATGCCGGCAGAATGGTTCTGCTACGCCGCGCACTGGAACAGATGGGGCCGTCCCTCTCCTATTATAGCCGCAGCCGTCATAGCATCCCTTTTTGTGCCGACTGTTCCGAAGTGCTGCAGCAGTTAAAATACTGCGGTGTCGAACCGGAGCTGCTGGAATCCGCTGCCGAAGGGGCCACCGGTGCTCACAGTCTGCGTTTAAAAGAGCTTGCCGCTATCTACCGCGCCTATGAAACGGAGCGCCGGCGCACCGGGCTGGCCCCGGTAGATCGCATTTTACGTGCTGCCCAGCGGATGTCTGACAGTTTTTTTTCCGACACCGCCTGCTTTTTAGACGGCTTTGGCGAGTTTACCGCTCCCGAGGCCGCCTTGATTACCAAAATGCTGACCGGTGCCCCGCTGGTCACAGTCACCCTCTGCAGTCCCTCGCTGGAGCAGGAAAAAGTTGACTTTACCCCCTTTTCTCCTGCCACAGCCACCGGCGTCTACTTATGGAAAATGGCAAAGCGGTACAATGTACCGGTTGCACAACCCGTCTGCCTGCAAACCGGATACCGTTTTTGCTCGCCGAAGCTGCTGCAGTTGGAGCAGTATGTGGGAAAACAGCCGGATTGCCTTCAGGCTGCCTGTGTAAAAACAGGATCCGAAAATTCACCTGCTCTTATTTGCTACAAAGCGGACGGCATATATCAGGAGGCGGAGTTTGCCGCCGCCCGCTGCGCACAGTTGTTCCGACAGGGAGTACCCTATGCAGATATGACCGTGATCTGCCGGGATGCCGAAAGCTATCTACCCGCCCTGCAGTACGCTTTCCGAATGTATGACATTCCTCTGTTTACCGGCAGCACCGTCAGTGCGGAGTACGCCCCCCTTGCGGTCTTTCTACGGGCAGGTCTTGCCATCGGTAAAAACGGTTTGACCGGTGACGGCATTTTGAATCTGTTGAAGACCGGCATCTGTTCCGATGTCAGTGAGGACGCCCTGAGTGCCCTGGAAAACTATGCCTATACATGGCGACCCACATCCGCAGAATGGCGCGCCCCCTTTACCCGCAACCCCGCCGGTCCCGAAGCCGGTGAAATGAACGAGGCCGATGCCGAACAGCTCTCCCTTGCCGAAGCCCTACGCGCCTGTGTTGTACCTGCCGCAGAAGCTTTCCAGAACGACCGGGGAAAGACTGCACTTTCCATCACTTCCGCCTTGTACCGCCTTGCCCTTGACCTGGGCGCAGACCGTACGGTGCTGCACTGGATAGAGGAGGAAAAGCATCTCGGCTTAGGCAGCTTTGATAGTAGCCGTATGTGGGATACCCTGATCGGTTTTTTGGATGAGATGGCGCAGCTGTTGGGCGAAGAACCCATTGACTGCAGTGTATATGATGAGCTTTTCTGTGTACTGCTGCGCTCAGCCAAGATTGGTCAGGCGCCCCACAACCGCAATCAGGTGGTGCTGGCTGCCGCTGACTCTGTCCGACTGGACAATCCCGACCATATCATTGTACTTGGACTGAACGAAGGACATTTCCCCGCTCCGATCGGAGAAAGTCCGCTTTTGAATAGCGAAGACCGCGCACTTTTGGAAAAGATGGGTGCCCCCCTCAGCGGCAATTTTGAGAGCATGGTGCTGCGGGAGGAGATGAATTTATACCGGGCCCTGACCGGAGCAAGGCATAGCCTAACCCTAAGCTATCTTGCCAAAAATAACGGTGTTCCCCAGATGTTATGCGCACCGGTACAAGGTCTGCTCGATAAGATCGGGCTAACCCCCTGCCAGCCGGATTTGCAAAGCCTTGCCCTGACCGGCCAATCCGCTTTGGAGCTGCTTGCCCGCAACTGGCAGGTGGATTCTCCTGAAACCGCCGCGCTGCGTACTGCTTTAGCAGAAAACGCCGCCACCGTACCGCGCCTAAATGCCCTGCAACAGGCCTCCCGACGGACGAATTTTTCCGTTCCGGATCCCACCGGGCTGCGCAAACTGCTGGGCGGGGAGCTGTATCTCAGCCCCAGCCGGGTGGAAAGCTATTATCAATGCCCTTTCAGTTATTTTTTACAGTATATTCTGAATGTTCGCCCCCGTCCCCGCGCAGAGCTGGGTATTCCCCAAAGCGGCACCCTGGTGCATTGGCTACTGGAAAATCTGCTGCGCGACTTCCCCTCTTTACAGGGATTAGATGATGCCCGTCTGAAGGAAGAGGTCAATAGCCGCACTCAGGATTTTATCCGTCAGCTTCTGCCCGGACAGTCCACCAATAGGTTACAGTATCTGTTGCGGCGTATTTGCGAAAATGCGGTCCGGCTACTCACCTTTATCCGAAATGAACTTGCCCAAGGTAAATTTGAACCCAAAGCAATGGAGCAGCCGATCGGTGACAGCGGCGTCCCCTCTATCACCCTGGCCGGTCAAAACGGTGAAACCATCCGCATTGTCGGCACAGTTGACCGGGTGGATACCATGACGGCCGAGGACGGCAGCCAATGGCTTCGGGTTGTGGATTACAAAACCGGCAGCAAGACCTTCTCGCTGGATGATGTCTGTTTCGGTATCAATACCCAAATGCTGCTGTATCTGTTCACTCTGACACAAAACGGAAAAGAGCTGTTCGGTCCCTCTGACCCCGCCGGTGTACTGTATTTGATCAGTGACCCCGCCCCATCTACCGACGGCAGTAAAAGTATCTTTTCTGTAGATGGCTTGATCGTCAACCAGCCGGATGTAGTTTCCGCTATGGATTCCACCCAGACCGGCCGATATCTGCCCGGCACCGTCAGTTTTAAAGAGGGCGTTTTCAGCGGCAACAAGCTGGTGGAGATAGCTATGCTGGGCAGACTGTCTAAACGGCTGGAACATCTGGTATGCCAGATGGCGGACAGGCTGTACGAGGGAAGCATTGCCGCCTGCCCCCTTGCCCACAGCGGCGACTATCTCCGTTGTGCCAGCTGCGATTACCGCAGTGTCTGTCACCATCAAGACGGTGAAAATGAATTGAAGATTCCAAAGGATGTGTGGAAAACTGTCCTTGCTGACCCGGATGTAACGGAAGAGGAGGGAGAGTAACTATGCCGGATTGGACCAAACAACAACAAATAGCCATTGAGGATCGGGGTGGCACTTTACTACTGAGCGCCGCCGCAGGCAGCGGTAAAACTGCCGTACTGACCCATCGGGCTGCCGATATTTTGGCAGATGAACAGCTTGGTGTTCTTGCCGACCGCCTGCTGATTGTCACCTTTACCAACGCGGCCGCCGCCGAACTGCGCGCCCGTATGGCTATCGCGCTGGATAAAAAACTGCAGGATAAACCCAATAGCAGCTGGCTACGCCGCCAGAAATTGCTTTTGGGCAAGGCCTCTGTCTGTACCGTGGACAGTTTTTGCATGGATCTGCTGACCCAACACTTCACCCAGACAGAGCTGCCGGTAGGTTTTTCGGTTTTACGCCCGGCCGAAGAGGCTGCCCTGTTGGAAGAAGCCATGAGCGAAACCCTGGAGGAGGCGTATACCGATCCGGATTTTTGCCTTTTCTCCTCCCAGTACGGGAAAGCCCGCAGTGACGCCAGTGCCGAAGCCGCTATTACCCGACTGTTTGAAGTCACCCGTGCCATGCCCTACCCGGAGCAATGGTGGGCGCGGCTGAAAACAGACTGGGCACCCGGTCAAAAACCCGGGGAAAGCCTGTGGGGAAAGACCGTTTTAGCCGCCGCTGAAACTCTATTAAACGGTATTATCCGCCGACAGCAGCAGGCTCTGGAGTTGGTGTCTCAGCTGGAAAAAGCCGACAGGGCAATAACCGTACTGACCACAGAGCTTTCCATATCTGAAAAACTGTTGGAATCCGTACGCGCCGCAGACTGGGATAGCTGCTGTCAAAATACAATGGTCAGTTTTGACCGTTTCATCCTTCCGAGAGGTCTGGAACAGCAGCTGGCTGACCCCATCAAGCTGCTGCGCAATACGGCAAAGGATAAATTGAAAAGTCTGTCCGAAACCTATTTTGTAACTGACAGCGCCGCCTTTGAACAGGAATGTCAGCGTTGTCAGCCTATGGTCATTGCTCTGGAAAAAGCCGTGCGCCGTTTTTCTGAAATTGTCTGGGCCAAAAAGGTAGAAAAAGGCAGCTTTTGCTTTTATGATTTTGAACACGAGGCCTTGAAGCTGCTGCTGGACGAATACGGACAACGCAAGCCCCTTTCGCTGGAGCTATCAGAAAAATACGAAGCGGTCATGGTAGATGAATATCAGGACACCAATGATCTTCAGGATACCCTGTACTATGCTTTGGCAAAACCGGACTGCTCTAACCTGTTCTTTGTGGGCGACGTCAAACAGAGCATTTACGGCTTCCGGGATGCCAGACCGGAATATTTCATTCAAAAAAAGGATACTTTTTCCCCGTATGATGGGGTTACCTATCCCGCTACCGTCCTGTTGAGCAACAACTTCCGCTCAACCGGCGCTGTTATCGGCAGTGTAAACGACATCTTTATCCCGCTCATGCGGCGGGAGACGGGCGGCGTGCTTTACGACGACAGCGAAAAGCTGGTACCCGGTCTCAGTAATTATGCACTGGACACTCCCTGTGAGGTGTTGATTACAGATATCACCCCGCCAGAAAAAGAGAAAGACTGGATTGTCCCGCCGGAACTGGTCTTGCGGGAAAAACAGCAACAGGATGACCGTTTCACCGTTGCCCAAACCATAGCCCAAATGCTGCGGGAGGGCTGTGAGGTCCGGGATGGCGATACTCTGCGTCCCTGCCGTGCCGGAGATTTCTGTATTCTGCTACGCAGTCCCAGTTCCACCGCACAAAAATACGCGGACGCGCTCGCCGAACAAGGTATCCCCACCTTTTACCGGGCGCAGGATTCGCTGCTCGCCGACCCGCAGGTCGACCTGCTGCTGAGCTTTTTGCGTATTCTGGATAATCCCGGGCAGGATATCCCCCTAGCAGCTGTGTTGTTGTCTCCCCTTTTCGGCTTTACGCCACAAAATCTGGTTGATATCCGTTTGAACCGTCGCAAAGGCAGCCTGTACACCGCACTTTTGCACAGTGACTTACCCATCGTCACAGATTTTCTTGCCCGGTTGCGTCTGTTGCGTCGGCGCAGTCTCGGCCTGCCTGTTCAGGATATCTGCGCCCTTGTGTTAGACGACACCGGTCTTTATGAGCTGACCGGAGCGCTGCCCGGTGCAGAAAGCAGCCGTCAGAATCTGCGTTTGTTCCAAAGTATTGCTGCCCAGTATGCAGGCAGTAACGGTCTTGCCGGTTTTTTGCGGTTGGTGGATTCCGCCATAAAAAACGGCAAATCTTTGACCGACCACCAAGGACAAAATGCCCCTACCGACCGGGTTCAGATCATGAGCATCCACGGCAGTAAGGGTCTGGAATTTCCCATTGTCATCATGGCTAACCTGGATCGCGGCTTCAATCAGCAGGATTTACGCGGAACCCTGCTTTGCCATAACCGGCTGGGCGTTGCTTTTCACCTGCTGGATGAGGATCGGGAAACCGGTACCCGACAGCTGGTTCCCACCCTGGCAGTCCGTGCCATGGCGCTGCAGATGCGACAGGACTTGGTCAATGAAGAGATGCGGCTGATGTATGTGGGACTGACACGGGCTAAGGATCGGCTGCTGCTTTCCTGGTCGGAGAAAAAGCCCCTGGAGGCGGTAGGAAGTGCCGTTCTGGCAGATTGCAACGGCATGCCGGATTTGATGGAGCTACAGAGCATAGGTAATAACATGAGTCACTGGCTATTGCTTGCCCTGATGCTGCACCCCGATGCAAAGGATCTGCGCAGCGAAACCGACCTGCCGGAGCCCCCTTTCTGTTTCAAACCAGAAGGGCATTTTCATATTCAGATTCTGCCCTATTCCGTTCCGTCTGCCGAAACCAAGGAAGCTGTTTTCTCTGCCGAACCCGATGCGGATCTGCTGCAAACCTTGAGAGAAACCCTGAGCGCTCCCCCTGCGGTACCTGTCTCTTTGCCGGTAAAGGTCAGCGTGTCCTCTCTTGCCCACAAGGAGCTACAGCCCGTCCTTGCCGTTCCCTCCTTTATGCAAAAGCAGGATAAAACTGCGGCGCAGCGCGGTACTGCCATGCACAAGTTTTTGCAGCTGGCTAACCTGGCTGAAGCTCGCAAAGATCCGGATGCTGAGCTTGCCCGTTTGGCACAGGGAGCCTACCTTTCCAAGGAGGAGCTTGCGGTTTTGAACAAAACTGTCATCCGACATTTTTTGCAAAGCGACCTGGTCAGCCGAATGCTGACTGCCGATACCCTGCTGCGCGAATATGAATTTATCGAACGGATACCTGCCTGCCTGGTAGATGAAACGCTAGCCGGTACCCCTGTAGGTCAGGAATCGGTTTTCCTGCTGGGTATCGCCGATTGCATTATCCTGAAGGACGGCTGCGCTGAGCTGGTGGATTATAAAACCGACCGCGGCAAGGACGCCGACCGGCTGCTGGAGGCCTACGCAGACCAGCTGAAGCTGTATCGGACCGCCATTACCAAACGGTTGGGCGTGCCGGTCACCCGCACTGTTATCTATTCTTTGGCCCTTAACTGCGAAATTGAAGTACCGTAAAACAGAAAGTCCGGACAGAGAGATTTTTCCCTGTCCGGCACTTTTTTAACCACATTTTATTTTGTTCCGGTACTGCCAAACCCACCTGCGCCTCTCTGGGTCTCGTCCAGCATCTCTGTCTCATCAAATTCCACCGGCAAAAACGGCATGATTACCAACTGGGCGATCCTGTCTCCGTTTTCCACCCGCCGTGCCGTCTCGCTGTCATTGTGCAGCGCGATCATGTACTCCCCACGGTAATCACTGTCTGCCACTCCTACACAGTTGGCAGGCCGCAAGCCCTGTTTTGCCGCAAGACCGCTGCGCGCAAAAATAGCACCGAAGTATCCGTCCGGTACCGCTATGGCAAGGCCGGTGCCCACCATAGCTGTCGTATGAGGCTCAATATCCAGATGCTCCTGCTGCATACAGGCATATAGATCGTAACCAGCTGCCTTTTCCGAACCCCGTGTGGGCAATTTTGCGGTCTCCCGCAGCTTCTGTACGGAGATTTTCATCTTACTTATTATTCCTCGTCTTTCTTTTCCTGAACGTTGTTGTCAATAATAGCATAGACAACTTTTTCTTTCCTGTCAAGTGGTCATTCTGCCTGTACAACCAGGGGAAATGGGCACCCTGCCAAAAAATATGTCTCATATTGATTAAATATTGGCACCCGAAAGGGCCGAAAACTGTTGCCCTGCTCCCTGCTTTAGGTGTACAATATACTTGAGTAAATTTGGCTGTATGCCGGTGGAAACGGATAAGCCGTTTTTCAATACATACGCCTAACCGAAAGGATATGACAAGATGACGAGCGAACAACGTAAGGAATTGCAGGCTTTGGCCTGTCGGGTACGCATGGGCGCAGTAGAAGGTACCCACGCAGCCAAGTCCGGCCATCCGGGTGGCAGCCTGTCCGCTGCCGAGGTTTTTACCTGGCTCTATTTCCGTGAGATGAAGATTGATCCCTCTAATCCCCAAATGGCAGACCGCGACCGGTTTGTTCTTTCCAAAGGACACACCGCACCCGGTCTGTACGCCGCTTTAGCTCTGCGCGGTTTTTTCCCTGTAGAGGAGCTGAAAACCCTGCGTGCCATCGGCAGCCGTTTGCAAGGCCACCCCAACCGCAACCTGACCCCTGGTATTGATATGTCTACCGGCAGTCTTGGTCAGGGTATTTCCACTGCCTGTGGCATGGCTTTGGGTGCAAAAAAGGCTGGTACTGCGCAGCGGGTATACACTCTGCTGGGAGACGGCGAGATCGAAGAAGGTCAGGTCTGGGAGGCTTTGATGTTTGCTGCTCATAACAAATTGGATAACCTGTGTGTTATCATTGACAACAACGGTCTGCAGATCGACGGCCGTATCGCCGATGTGATGAGCCCCTATCCCATTGATGAAAAAGTCAGAGCCTTCGGACTGGAATGTGTCTGCGTCGACGGTAATGATTTTGATGAGCTGGAAGCCGCCTTTGCCCATGCCCGCGAAACCGAAGGTAGGCCCACCTGCATTATTATGAAAACTGTTAAGGGCAAGGGTGTCAGTTTTATGGAGAACCAGGTCGGCTGGCACGGTAAAGCCCCCAATGACGAGCAATACGCGCAGGCCATGCAGGAGCTGCAGGCTCAGCTGAACGCTTTGGAGGTGTAATAAGATGGCTGAAGTAAAAAAAATAGCAACCCGTGACGCCTACGGTGCAGCCCTGGCTGCCCTGGGTGCTGCGCATGAGGATCTGATCGTTCTGGATGCTGACCTGGCAGAGGCCACCAAAACCGGCGTTTTCAAAAAGGCTTTTCCCGACCGCCATGTGGATTGCGGCATTGCCGAGGGCAATATGATCGGTGTTGCTGCAGGTCTTTCTACTATGGGCTATGTTCCCTTTGCCTCCAGCTTTGCCATGTTTGCTGCAGGCCGTGCTTTTGAGCAGGTTCGTAACACACTGGGCTATCCCAACTGCAATGTCAAGATCGGTGCCACCCATGGCGGCATCTCGGTCGGCGAAGACGGCGCTTCTCACCAATGCTGTGAGGATTTTGCCCTGATGCGCAGCATTCCCGGTATGACTGTTATCTGCCCGGCCGACGCAGTTGAGGCCGAGGCCGCTGTCCGCGCAGCCTATGCCCATAACGGTCCTGTGTATCTGCGCTTTGGTCGTTTGGCTGTACCCGTGATCAACGATGCCGCTGATTACAAATTTGAACTTGGCAAGGGTATTACCCTGCGCCAGGGTAAGGATCTGACCATCATCGCCAACGGCCTTCTGGTTGCCGAGGCTTTGTCTGCCGCCGAAACACTTGCCGCCGAGGGGATTGACGCGCGGGTGATCAATATTCACACCATCAAACCCTTGGATACTGATCTGGTTCTGCAGTCCGCCAAAGAAACCGGTCTGCTGATCACCGCAGAGGAACACAGTGTAATCGGCGGTCTAGGAGAGGCTGTCTGCGCCGCAGTTGCGGAGAGCTGCCCTGTTCCGGTACGCCGTATCGGTGTCAATGATGAGTACGGCCACTCCGGCCCGGCTGCCGAGCTTTTGAAACAGTTCGGCCTATCTGCCGATCATATTGCTCAGGTCGCCCGCGAGGCTGCCAAAGCTCGCTGAACCGTAAGCCATTTTAGTCGTAATCACGAAAGCACACCGAGAGCTTTTCCCGATGCGCTTCTTTTTGAAAAAATGCCGTCCCCTTTGCACAAAAGGGGACGGCACTGTTTTTTAGAGAAGAACCGATTTTTATGCCGCAGCGGCATTCTTTTGGCCGCCCGCAACCTGAAAAACAGCCACAATGGCGATCAAGCCAATACCGATCACATCGGTCAATGCGTTGGGAGTAACCATCATCAGACCGCCGACCAAAAGCGGAATGCGCTGCCACAAAGGCACCGGTCGGCGCATAAAGCCCTCCATACCGGCAGAAATGGCATATATGCCGATTAAAGCAGTCACTACGATACGCACAATTTCAAACACGCTGACATCACCAATCACCAGCAGCATTTCGGGGCTATAGGCAAAAATATACGGAACGATAAACGCGGTAATAGCCAGCTTGGTTGCGGTTACACCGGTTTTTAACGGATTAGAATGGGCAATGGCAGAACCTGCATAGGCTGCCAGAGCAACCGGCGGGGTAATATCGGCCACAATGCCGAAATAGAAAACAAACATATGTGCGGCCAGTGGAGGAATGCCCATCTCCACCAGGATCGGTGCGGTAATGGTTGCCATGATGACATAGTTTGCCGTGGTGGGAACACCCATACCCAGTACAATACAGCAAAGCATGGTCAGGAACAAGGCGATAAAGGTGCCCTTTTGCGCAAGGGGAACAATCACCGTGATCAGGGTAGAGCCCAACGCGGTCATGGAGACGACACCGGAGATAATACCCGCCATACCGCAGGCACCGGCAACGCCTACCGAGCTTTGGGTGCCGCTCTTCAGGCTGTCCATCACCAGGGTTGGGGTCAGGATAGCGCCCTTTGTCAAAAAGCTGCAGCCCAGCGCGGTCAGCATACCGAAGAAAATAGAAAGTCCCATATCCAAAGCGGCAATCTTCCACAGTACCAGCAAAACCGCCAGCGGCGCAAACGGCAGTACCAGCAGCACTGCATCACTGCCCTTTGCTTTACCGGTGAACAGCGCAACCACCCGCTCGCGGTCGATCAAGCTGACGATCAAAGCAAACAAAATAGCAAAGCAGGCGGACATACCAGCGGTAAAGTAGTTCATACAGATAACCAGAACGACCACCGGCAGCAGCAGATAACCGTTTTGTGCCAGAAGCTTAAAGAACTTGGGCATAGCCTCCTTCGGCAGGCCCTCCAGACCCAGACGCTTGCCTTCAAAATGCACCATCATAAAGATGCCGGTAAAATACAACACTGCCGGCAAAATTGCGGCGATTACAATGGTGAAGTAGGAATAACCGGTAATCTCTGCCATTAGGAACGCTGCTGCGCCCATAATGGGAGGCATAATCTGACCGCCGGTAGAGGCAGCCGCCTCAACCGCAGCGGCAAACTCCGGCTTATAGCCGGTCTTTTTCATCGTGGGGATGGTAAAGGAACCGCTGCCCACTGTGTTGGCCACCGAAGAGCCGGAATACATACCCATCAGCGCGCTGGAAATAACCGCCACCTTAGCCGGTCCGCCTACGCTGGCGCCAGCCACAGAATTTGCCAGATCCACAAAGAATTTACCGATACCGGTTTTCTCCAGAAAAGCGCCCAAAATGATAAACAACACAATAAAGGATGCACAGACCGTCACCGGCGTGGAGAAGATACCGCAGTTCATATTATAAAACAGGTTATAAATCAGGTTGCGCAGTGCGGTACGGGGATTATTCTGCAGCAGATAGACTACGCCGTAGATAATAAATGCGCCAGCTACACACAAAATGGGCAACCCCAACGCACGGCGGCACATCTCTGCAAGCAGCAGCAGGCCCAAAATACCCAATATGATCTCTACTATGCCCAAACGCTGTGCCATCATAATGATGGCTTTTTGCCGCATGGTATAGCTGCAATAAACAATAAGGGAACCGCATGCCAATAGGATATCATACCAGGGAACCATATCCCTGGGGGCAGCCTTTCGGGAGGCGGGGTATTTTAAAAAGCCTACGAAGAGGGTCAGCCCCATAAACAAGGGCAGACGGGTATAAGGCGTTGCGCCGGATACCACCATCGTCAGTACCAGCATAATCACAGCATAGGCGATAAATAGCATATCGACGATTTTTTTACGCCGACCGGTCAAGGGACGGCTGGTACTGTCCCTGTCCAGCTCCGCCAATAACTCTTCGGCGGATTTTTCCTTTTCGATCTCGCTCAACGGTACACTCTCCTTTGTTTTGGCGATGTTTTTTTGCCTTTGGACAAAAAGCTAAATGATAACACATTCAAACTGTCTAAAACGCCCGGCGGGGATATTCTCTCCACCGGGCGCGTCTTCAGCTTATTTCACTGATGTTCGACTTACAGAATGCCGATCTCTTTGTAGTACTTTTCGGCACCGGCATGCAGGGGAACATTGCCCACGGTGACAAATGCGGCATTGACATCCATGCCCTTACCGACAGCGTGTGCCTCTGCAATAGAATCGGCGTTCTCCCACAGAGCCTTGGTCATCTGATAAACCACATCCTCGGACAGCTCGTTAGAGACAATATAGGTAGCGGTAACACCGA
Organism: Faecalibacterium sp. UBA1762; assembly: GCA_002314755.1. Classification (GTDB taxonomy): domain Bacteria; phylum Bacillota; class Clostridia; order Oscillospirales; family Ruminococcaceae; genus UBA1762. Next base: position 42,419 of record DCHC01000041.1, read on the forward strand.
TGGTCTTGACGGTCTCGCCTTCGGGGATGAAGCTGTACTGATCATGGGTGATGGGTTGTACAGAGTAAACCTCGTACTTGCCGTCGATCTTGTTATCTGCAATAAACTGCGCCATAACATCGTCGTCCAGGCTTAGCAGATAGACGTCCATAGAGGTGGCCAGCTCAGTAATTGCAGTGGTAGGCGCGCCGGAGGTAAAGAAGAAAGCATCCAGCTTACCGTCCTTCATAGCGTCCGCAGAGTTACCGACAGACAGGTTATTCTGCTGAATATCCTTATCGATATCCACGCCGTAAGCAGCCAGCAGATTTTTGGCGTTATTGTAAACACCGGAGCCCACATCGCCGACAGAGACACGCAGACCGGCCAGGTCAGCCAAAGACTTGACCTGATCCTTCAAGTCAGCGCGGACAACAATTTGCACTACCTCAGAGTAAACCTCGCCCATGACAGAGAAAGAAGTGATGGCATTTGCAAAATTCTCGGCATCCAAACCGTTGAAGGCGTTAATCATGGTATCGTTTTGGACAATGGCCATGGTGTAATCGCCATCCTCAATACCGTTGATGTTGGCAACAGAGCCACCGGTGGAGACGACATTGTAGGTCAGGCCAGTCGCATTGCCCAGAATAGTGCCCACCGCATTGGTGTAGGCATAATAGGTGCCGGTGGTACCGCCGGTACCAACCAGAATGGTATCTGTTTTGCCGCCGACAGCGCAGCCGGTCAGCATGCCGCAGCACATTACCAGTACCAGCAGCAGCGCAAAAAACTTTTTCATAATCGGTTCCTCCAATTTTATCCTAATATTTTTGTGTGCTAAAAAACTTGTATACAATATACACCAAAACAGATATCTTGGCAATAGGTTTTTGAAAAAAGATTGACTTTTTTCCTGTATTTTTTCTATTTCAAAGTTTTTCTGTCAAAGGCGAAGTCACGATGCCGATGGCAAAGGGGCTGCAACAAACTGCAGCCCCTTTTTACGTTATATGGACCAACCATGCTGTGGCAACATTACTTCAGCTTTGCAAACTGATCCACTGCCTGCTCCAGACTTTCCAGTACGGTTTCCTGGTCTCCGCTTGCAAAGCCCTCGGCAATGCAATGCTCCAGATGCTCGGTCAAAATAACCCTTGCCACCTGAGTAACGGCGCCACTGACCGCCGAAAGCTGGGTCAGCAGTTCTTCACAGTGGCGACCGGCATCCACCATCTCTTTAATACCCTTAATTTGACCCTCTATCCGGGAAAGTCTTCTAGTCACGTCAATAGAATGGGTACAGGTATGTCCCGACATTATATTTACTCCTTTACAGTCACTTTTATTCTTCACTCCACAAAGCCTGATAAAAATCCAGCATCGGTCCGAAGGGAGAAACACTGATATGGGAAAATGCCGTTTCCACCGCATAGTATTCAGTCACCGTATACAGCGGTACCGCCACACAATTTGACAGCAGCGTCAGCTCTGCGGCCTTTAGCGCCTGAATTTGTTGTTCTCTGGTTTGCGTTGCATACACCGCCGTAAAATCGATCGCCTGCAAGACGGTTTGCGACTGTGGATTTATCGCTTCTTCCTGTTCAACCTCTGGCTCTCCCCCTGCGGTGTCGACCGCCGTTTGTGTATTTTCATCCGTTTGATCCTGCGGCAGAGCTTCCTCCTGCGGCAAAACAACCTCTGACAGCTGTATGCCGAACTGTCGCGCCAGCACTTCCAACTCTGCCGTCACCGATTCATCCTGTGCCCGGTGCGTGTAGAACGCCAGCTGATAATCTCCCTGATTTACACGCCGGACAATCTCCTCCTCCGGCAGATACTCTACGGAGAAGAAAGCGGATAACTGCTGCTGCCACTGGATTGCAATACTGTCGTATCTTACATGCCATTCCTCGGTATCCGGCACCAGCACCGTAACACCGGAAAGCTTATTTTTGCCTTCCCGGACCAGACCCTCCCGAAAGCTTGTCACCGGGTCCTGCGGCAGAGCTTCTGCCATCAGGTTTCCGGCGATCTGTCTCCAGCTGATCTCTCCCAAACGAACGGAATCTGCAATCAAGCCACCGGCTGTACTGACACCATCCTGCTCCGACGAGATCAGGTTTTGATACATCACACCGGCAAGACCGGCGCGGACCCCGCGGTCAGCCAGCTGGGAATACTGGGGATTGATTCGCAGAATGCAGGTCTGCACATGGTAAAGGGGGGTCTCATACTCCGGTACCCCCTGGGTAAAGCTGCCGCTTAAAATCTGTTGCTCCTCCGAATTCTCCATCAGCAGCAAACGAATCTTATCCAAGTAACCCTCTTTCGTATCAATACGCCTTAGGGTTATGCCGCTTTCCTCGCTGAGCAGGCTGATCCGGAAGGCGCCGTTTGTCAGAACGGTTTTGGTATCTAAACCATAGGCTCCCTCACACGCTTCAAAAAAGCCCTTCTGGCAGGGCATAGCGCCCGGGCAGCACAGCTTTAGCAGCAGGCTTTCATCCGGCTGTACCAATTGAATGGTCAGGCTTTTTTTCCCTGTGGAAAAAACGATCGGATTGCCGTTCTCATCCCGGGCAATGCCGGAAAAAGTCCCGGCCCAGGGGCTAGTACTATCCTTAGCAAGCACTCTCTTCAGGGCAAACGCGTAATCTTCTGCCTGCACCGGTGTTGCCTCTTTTTCGTCAGTCCCATCGTTATATATCAGGCCGTCCTTTAAAGTAAAATTCCATATCAGTCCGTCAGAGGATACCTTGTAACTTTCGCAGGCTGCCGGCTGCGCTGTGCCGTCCTCTCCCCGACGAAAAAGGCCCATAAAAATATTGACGGCAATCAAACATTCCGCGTCGTTTTGCGCCAGCTGCGGGTCCAGCGTCTCCGGCAGTGCCTCCACAGAAGTATAGAAAACACCTTCATCTTCCCCGCAACCGGTGAAGAAGCTAAGACACAGTATCATTGCCAAAAGTACAGAAACCGCTTTTTTCATCTGCATACATGTTTACCTTATAGGCTGTACAATATTTGAAAAACGAGCATTATTTGCAACTATCTACCAAATGACAGGCAACCATATGGCCGTTGCCCACATTCCTCAGCTCCGGAGCCTGTTCTTTGCATTTTGGGGTACACATTGCGCACCTTGGGTGGAACCTGCAGCCCTTGGGCGGATCCAATGGACTGGGAACATCCCCGTGAAGCACCGCCTTATCTGCCAGCTTTTGCCCCTCCGGGCTGACAACCGGCACCGGCACCGTATCCAGCAGGGCGCGGGTATACGGGTGCAGGCGGTTATGGTACAGCTCCTCCGAATCTGCCAACTCAACAATCTGTCCCAGGTACATGACCGCGATGCGGTTACTCATATACTGTACCACACTTAGATCATGGGCAATAAACAGATATGCCAGACCCAACTCAGCCTGCAGCTCTTTCATCAGGTTTAAAATCTGTGCCTGAATGGATACATCCAAAGCAGAAACCGGCTCATCGCAGACAATCAGCTCCGGTTTCATCGCCAATGCCTTTGCAATACAGATTCTCTGTCGCTGTCCGCCGGAAAACTCATGCGGATACCGGTACATATAATCCGGCTGCAAATTGACCTTTTTCATCATTTGGGCCACCAGCTCCCGACGCTGCTCCTTATTGCCCAAGCCGTGTATCCGCAAGGGCTCATCAAAAGCATCCAGAATATTCCGCATCGGGTTCAACGAGGCATACGGATCCTGAAAAATCATCTGGATATTACGTCGCATGGCAAAGCTGTCCTTTTTATTCAGAGAGAGCAGATCTTTTTGCTCCCCCTCAGGCGTGCAGTATATCATTTTTCCGGTTTCCGGTGCATGCAGCCGTACAATGCATTTACCCAATGTGGTTTTGCCGCAACCACTCTCGCCCACAACGCCAAAGGTCTCACCGCGACGCACCGTAAAGCTGATATTCTCTACCGCGTGCAGCACTGGGCTGCGTTTCAACGCCCAGCTGCTGCCGGTGGCAAAGCTTTTCGATAAATTTTCAATTTTCAGCAGTTCCTCTGCCATTTGTTCTCTCCCACCCGGCAGGTCGCCTATTTGCCGTCTGCCGTTTTTGCGTATTATATGTTATCCGTCTTGCTTTTTTTCGCCGTGCTACGGTTATCCTTTCAGCACCTGCGGGGGCTCTCCGTCCACGGCAGTGTCATCCGGGTACAAATGACAGCGCACCTTATGCCCGTCCTTACCTTCGGCATCCTGCGGAAACTCATTCCGGCATCTGTCAGTCACATAGGGGCACCTCTCGGCAAATTCACACCCGGTAAATACAGCAGAGGCATCCGGTGTGGAGCCAGGGATGCTTTCCAGCACCTTATCCTTGCCCATACCCAGCACCGGCACACTACGCAGCAGCGCACGGGTATACGGATGCAGCGGACGATTAAACACCTGCTCCAAAGTGCCGCTTTCCACCACACGACCCATATACATCACCGCTACATCGTCGCACACCTGTGCAACGATACCCATATTATGTGTAATTAACATAATTGAAGTGCCGTTTTCCCGCTGCAGTTTTTTCATTAGGGATAAAATCTGTGCTTGAATAGTCACATCCAATGCGGTCGTTGGCTCATCTGCAATCAATATCTTAGGTCGACAGGCCATGGCAATTGCAATCATCACCCGCTGTTTCATACCGCCGGAAAACTGATGCGGATACTCATTCACCCGCTTTTCCGGCGAGGGTATGCCCAGAGAACCCAAAAGCTCAATTGCCTTTTGTTTTGCCTGCTGCCTTGTCAGCGATTTATCGTGCTCCCGCAGATTTTCTGCAATCTGATACCCAACCGTGTAAACTGGGTTCAGGGTAGACATCGGGTCCTGAAAAACCATCGAAATCCGGTTGCCCCGTAGCGCACGCATCTCTTTTCCGTGACGGGATAGTCTGCTCAGGCAGATTTTTTCTCCCGGTTGGGGATAATAATCAACAGTCCCCTGTTTAATATATCCTGCCTGGGGCAGCAGCTGCAAAATAGAATGTGCCGTTACGCTTTTTCCGCAGCCGCTTTCTCCCACAATACCCAGCACTCTGCCCCGCTGCAAAGAAAATGTCACGCTATTTACCGCATGAACCACCCTTTTACCCACATGAAACGAGGTGGCAAGCTGCTGCACATCCAAAATGATATCCTTACTATTGTTGTCCTGTGCCATTTTCACAAACCTTTCCTGGAAAATCTCAATTTTGAGAAGCGTCGAACACATCCCGCAGACCGTCGCCGAAAAAGTTAATACTGAGCACAAACAGCGAGATGGCAATACCGGGGGCCAACCATAAATGCGGGTAGGTAAGCACCTTTGTCAGATTTTTTGCCGCATTGATAATACTGCCCCAGGTGGGTACGCCGTCCGGTACGCCCATGCCCAAAAAGCTCAGGCCGGCTTCAGCCAGAATATATCCTGCGCAGGCCAGGGTGGTATGCACTATTACCGGGCCGACGGTATTCGGCAACAACTGACGGAACATGATGGAAAAGCCGGAAATTCCGTTGACCTTGCAGCTTTCCACAAAGGGCTCCTCTTTCAGGGACAGAATACGGCTGCGTACAATACGGTGTACCCCGCACCAACCGGTAAAGATAAAGATCAAAACCATATTGACCACACTTCGCCCGGACAGCCCCACACAAATCAAAATTAACAACGTCTGGGGAAAAACGCTGAACAGCTCTGAAATATATAACAGTGCCTGGTCCACAAACCCGCCATAATAGCCGGAAACACAACCGATAATCGCCCCCAACAGAGATGCCCCCACTGCGCTGATCACGCCGATGGCAATGGACCATCTGCCGCCGTACAAAAGGCGAGACAGAAGATCGATACCTAAGTTATCCGTGCCCAAAGGGTGCTCTGCGCTGGCAGGCAGCAGCCGCTCAGACGGATTTGCCGCTATCGGATCATAAGAGGTTAAAAGCGGCGCGGCAACGCTTGCCAGGATCATCAGCACCAGTACGGCGCCACCGATTACCGCTAATTTGTTGGAAAGAAACTTCTGCCAGTTCCGTTTCGCCAAACTGAAACGGGGATGTTTTGTCTGTCTCATGAATATGACTTTTCCTTTCTCGGAACTGTGCCGTACCGCAAAGCTGGCACACGGTTAAAACATTTCTATATCACCCTTACGCTCGTATACAACTGACCATCCCTTAACAGCCAAAACGGACACGGGGGTCCAACAGGGCTGTGAGAATGTCTGCCAGTGTACTGGCAATCAGGCATACCGCGCCAATCAGCATGGTGGTTATCATAATGACCGGCATATCTCCCGCGGACACAGCGTCCAAAATCATACTGCCCATACCCGGATAGTTAAACACCATTTCGATGACCACCGTACCCGAGACTAAAATGGGCAGCCGCATCACCATCAGCACCACCATTGGGGCGAGTGCATTGCGGAAAGCATGCAGCAGATGTACTCTTGTTTCGCTCAGTCCCTTACTACGGGCCGTCTTAATATATTCTTTATTTAGTATATCCAGCATAGAGCTGCGGGTATACCTTGACATAGTCGCCACCAAAGAAATTGCCAAACAGAGCACCGGTAATATCATGTAAGGTATACGGCTGACAAAGCTTCCGTCACTGCCTGCCGCCAGCCGTCCGCCGGTAGGCAGCCACTTTAGCTTTATCGCAAACAGCACAATAAACATCTGTCCGAAAAAGAAATCCGGAATCGAGATACCGATAATGGAAAGGACGGTATTGGCGGAATCCAGCGGGCCGTTGCGATGCAGCGCCGCCACATAGCCCAGTGCCAGACCCAGCAGGTTTGCCACAATCAGCGCCCAGAAGGTCAGTTCAATCGTTGCAGGCAGACGGTTGCGCAGCATCTGAGTAATACTGGAGCCTGTTGCCTGAGAGTAGCCGAAATCCCCCCTCAGCATATTACCGATCCAGCGCAGATACTGCACCATTAGGGGATCGTTCAGGCCCAGCTCTTCCCGCAGGGTCTCCAGCTGTGCCTTGGTCATATTACGGTATACATCCGGGGAAACACTGCGGGTTACCGCGTCACCCGGCAAAAGCTGTAGCGCAAAAAATACCACAAGAGAGATCACAATCAGCTTTGGTATCATTGCCAGCAGACGGCGAACAAAATATTTTAGCACTGCTTTTTCCTCGTTTCAAACGGTGCAAACAGGCTTAAACTGTTTTTCCTGCTGTACCGTATATTTTCAATACCTTTTATTTTATATCAACCGGACGGTTTTTGCAAGAAAAACCGCTGAATACAAGGGGAATTGTCCGAAAAAAGTTTTATCTTCTTTTTTTACTTGCTAAGCGCGCTACCGACAGGTATAATGAGTGTACATTATCTGTTTGGAGGATACCTTTATGAAGATACAGATTATCCGCCCCGCTGAAAATGCCGTGCTTGATCTATGCACACCGGAACAACGCCGCTTTTTAGCGGATGAAGCCGGTCGCGCCGCTGTCTCCGGTGAGCTGATTTACAAATGGGACGATCTGGATCTTTCTGGTCCAAATGAATATTCTCTGCCGGCGGAAATTGAGGTTTCCTTCCGGCTTGTACATGAAAAGGGGGATACCTTAGAGGGGGAGACAGCCGGCACCCCTCAGGCATTGATCTTGGTATCCGAGTATCCGGAAATGAAGGACTGCCTGGTCTTTCCCACTAAAGGACACAGCGGTAAATTATTCAACCTGAAAATCGGTACTGCCTACTATCTTTGCGTGCAGTATGACCGCTTTCGTTCTGCGGTGCGTCGGTTTTCCACTCTAGATGCCGCTCCCCGATGCCTGCGCATTGACGGTCTGACCAATGTCCGGGATTTCGGCGGTCATCCGGTGACCGACGGCAGAGTCCGGCAAGGCATGGTATACCGGGGTTGCGAAACAGAGCGCCATGTTTTTCTGCAGTATTCCGGCCTGCAGCAAATGAAGGCCCTGGGCATCCGTACCGAGTTTGATATGCGGGGCGAAGCCACCGATGTCGCGCATAGCTTACTGGAGCTTACCGGTGCCCGACGGATTTTTTCTCCCGCCTGGCCCTACCGGGAAATGGTTACAGCAAAACAGTTTTACCCCTCCATTCGGCGCTTTTTCCGTATTCTGTCCCAACCCGGCAGCTATCCGATTTATTTTCACTGTTGGGGTGGTGCCGATCGCACCGGTAGCTACGCATATCTGTTAGGTGCTTTTTTGGGCATGAACCGAAAGACTTTGGTTGATGAGTACGAATTTACCACTTTGAGTGTTTGCGGTATCCGTACCCGCAACGCCGTTGATTTTGCCGGTATGGAGCAGCTGTTGCAGGCTTACCCGGGCGAGACCCTTTCGCAAAAGGCCACTGCCTTTTTGCTTGACGCTGGGGTTTCCCTTTCCTGTCTAGAATCCGTTCGCCGCCTTTTGATCCTTTCATCGGATGATGCTTGAGCTTTCCTCTTTCTTCTTTATATTTCTACAGCTCCTGATTGCTTTCACCTCTGCCTGATAAAAGGCAGGGGTGTTTTACATTTTTTTAATTTTCCTATTGACATTTGCACAACTAACCGCTATAATAATAAAGCATTCTCACCAAGGTGAGAAAAATTGAATATGGCGGTGTAACTCAGTTGGCTAGAGTACCCGGTTCATACCCGGTCTGTCGTAGGTTCAAGTCCCACCACCGCCACCATTATCAAACTCAGAGAGTGTTGCGGGGAGTTGCTTGCAATAGTAAGCGGTGTGAGGCTCCGCAAGACTTTCTGAGTATTTGATATCCGGCCCGTTGGTCAAGCGGTTAAGACACCGCCCTTTCACGGCGGGATCATGGGTTCGATTCCCGTACGGGTCACCAAAAAAACACCTGTCCTTTTGGGCGGGTGTTTTTTGTGTCCGTATGGGCGCGAGAACCCCTTGCATATCGGGCAGGCAATGCGAAATCGGTCATCCGTACAGTATTCAAAAAACGGGCTCCTTTTGCTGAAGCCCGTTTTCTTAATGTATTTTTTCAAACAGCTCATGGGGTTGATGCCGGTATACGCTCAGTACAATACCAATGCACAAATACAGCATGGTTACACTGGTACCACCTGCCGAGAAAAACGGCAAAGTGACGCCGATAACCGGTAAAAGCAGCAGGTTCATTCCCAAATTTATCACCGTCTGTGCCAGAATTACGGCAAAAACACCCACACAAATATAAGTTCCCAGTGTATCCGCCGCCTGCAGGCCGGTCTTGATAGTTCTGATACAGATAGAGAGCAACAACAGAATCACCAACATGGAACCAATAAAGCCCAAACACTGACTGATATAGGAAAAAAAGAAATCATTGTAAGCCAGCGGAACATAGTAATGATCTCCGCTGAAAAGTCCCCTGCCTGTAATCTGACCGGAACCGATTGCAATTTTACCCCGCAGCTGCTGATACAACACGCGGGCATATTCCTCATCTTCCTGATGAAAAAGCGCCACAACCCGCTCACGCTGATAATTTTCCAATCTGGGCCACAACAATGGCAGCGCAATACCTGCCCCCACAATACCGACTGCGATGTATTTCCAGCTTAAACCTGCGGCGAACAGCATGCTGATGCCGATCGCCAAAAAGATCAATACTGTACCGTCATCTCCCTGCAGGTGAATGATTCCCGCCGGTACCGCCATGTGCGCAAGTGCCAACAACAGCTGTCCCGGTCGGTTCAGGTCCTCCTTTACCGTATACAGGTGCAGCGCAAAAGTAACGATAAAGCTTATTTTTGCCAGCTCGCTAGGTTGCAAAGACATGCCCATGGGCAGCTTCAGCCACGCCTTATTGGTCGTATCCAGGGGGCTGTACCCAATAACAAAGGTCAACATGACCAGCGCCCAGCTGGCAGCTGCGTGAAGCGGCCAGAGATGCGCCAACAGATGATAATCAATAAAGGACAACCCGATAGAAAGCGCTAACCCCAAAAAGGAGGCTCCCCCCTGCACAATGGCAACGCGGTAGCTAACACCGTCCGTATTGTTTTGTAAGAATGTACACCAGGATAGCAGCCCCATCACCGAAATGGTACTGCATGCAGCACACAGGGACAGATACAACCAATCCAATCGGCGCATTTTATACGGTTTTAACGCTTTCACTGTTGCAGCTATCCTCCTCGGTAATTGTACTTTTTTCCGCATTTTTAACCGGTATTTTAACCAGTATATCATATTTTCTTTTTTTTGAAAAGGTCTGCTGTCTTCTGTTTTTACAGGAAAAAACTGTCATAGCTGCAAAAATTCCTTTTCATCCCCTGCAAAATATGTTATACTTAATCGAAGTATGACAGAAAAGAGGAACCGGTATGGTTGTGACCGTTGCATCTGTGCAGGAGACACAAGCCTTTGCTGAGCAACTGGCGCATTGGCTGCGGCCCGGCTGTTTTTTGGCATTTCGCGGCGGATTGGGTGTTGGAAAAACCACCTTCTGTACCGGTCTCGCAAAAGGGCTGGGCTGCACAGATCCGGTTTCCAGCCCGACCTTCTCTATTGTCAACTACTATCGGGGGACCACCCCCTTGGCGCATTTTGACATGTATCGCATTCAGACTGCGGAGGATCTACAAACTACCGGTTTTTTTGATTATCTGGACGCCGGTGCCGTCGTCGCCGCCGAATGGAGTGAAAATGTTTCTGCATTAACCGGCGAGGCAGATGTCACTGTGACCATCGAACGGATAGATGACTGTACAAGAAAAATTACTGTGGAGGGTTTGGACTGACAACCCGCTGTAAGATGTTCCCCCATCGGGTCCTGCTACCCCGTGGAAAGATCATACACCGTTACAGTAACAGGCTTTTGAATGAACCTATAACGGTGGAGGGGTACAGTTACCCTTCCTCTTTTTTGAGAGATTGTAAAAGGGAGATAAGAGGCAATGACGGTTTTGGGGTTGGATTCCTGTGCAAAAACAGCCGGCGTGGCGGTGGTGCAAAATGGCAAGCTATTGTACGAAACCTATCTTGCCACCGGTTTCACCCATAGCGAAACGCTGCTGCAAATAATACAAAACGCCCTGCATTTAACCCGCCTTGTACCGGCCGATATTCATGCTTATGCCGTCTGTGCCGGTCCGGGCAGCTTTACGGGGTTACGTATCGGTATGTCTTTGATAAAGGGCTTGGCGGATGCCGCCGAAACGCCCTGTGTACCGATTTCCAGTCTGGAAGCGTTCGGCTTTGGTTGCGATTGTCCCGGAATTATTGTTCCTGCCATGGACGCCCGACGCGGCGAGGTATATTCTGCTGCTTTTCTGCGGGACGCAGGGAATTTCCAACGACTCAGTCCGGATGCTGCCGTTTCCGCCCAGACAGCGCTGGATACAGGACTGCATTTTTCGAAAGAATACCGGCTACCGCTCACCCTTTTGGGGGACGGCGCTGCCCTTTTGGAAAAAGCTGCTGCTATACAGAATGTCGCCGTTTCTGTCCTACCGGAAAGAACCCGCTGCCGTGCAGCCGCTGCCGCCGCCGAAATGGGTTATTCTGCCGTGCTGGCCGGCAAAACGGTCAGTGCCGCCGCGCTTCGACCGGACTATCACCGTCTGTGCCAGGCAGAGCGTGAACGCGCCGAAAAGCTGGCAAACACCCATTCCCTGTAAGCTTCATTGTCCGGTTCTGTATTTGCTGCCGCCATATCGGCAAGGCCGCCTTTTTTGACCGGACACTGTCCCTATACTATATTCGATAAGGAGTTGTTAAGTATGAAAGTTGCATTCGGTGCAGACCATGGTGGTTACCTGTTAAAGGAAGAGGTAAAAAAACATTTGGACGAACGCGGTATACCCTATGAGGATTTTGGTTGCTTTTTGGAAGAAAGTGTGGATTATCCCGATATGGCAGTGCCGCCCTGCAAAGCGGTTTTGGCAGGCGAGTGTGATTTAGCCCTGTTATTCTGCGGTACCGGTGTAGGGATCAGCATGGCAGCCAATAAAATCAAAGGAATCCGTGCCTGCTGTTGCTCCGATGTTTTCAGCGCAAAATATACCCGTTTACACAACAATGCCAACGCCCTGTGTCTGGGCGGCAGAGTGGTCGGCCCCGGCCTCGCCTGTGAGCTGGTGGATGTTTTTCTAGACAGCGAATTTGAGGGCGGTCGACATCAGCGCCGCGTTGATAAGGTTATGGCATTGGAGAAATAAGCTTTTCCACTAAAAAGTCCGTATTATGGTAACCCATTTTTTATAAAAACAAAGGAGAATATTCGTATGAGCAACACAGTGTTTATTGCAGACCATCCCCTGGTGAAGCACAAAATTTCTCACCTGCGCGACAAAAAAACTGGTACCAAGGAATTTAAAGAGCTGGTAAGCGAAATTGCCACCCTGTTGTGCTACGAGGCTACCCGCGATCTGCCCACTGAGAATGTTTCCGTTGAGACCCCCATCACTGCAGCCGAAGTACCCATGCTATCCGGCCGTAAGCTGGCATTGGTTCCCATTCTGCGTGCAGGTTTGGGTATGGTTGACGGCATGCTGACCCTGTTGCCTGCAGCAAAAATCGGTCATATCGGTCTGTATCGCAACGAGGAGACCCTGGAACCCGTCGAGTACTACTGCAAGCTGCCCGCTGACATCCACGAGCGTGAAGTGATTGTACTGGACCCCATGCTGGCCACCGGCGGCAGCGCCTGCGATGCCATTACACAAATCAAAAAACGGGGTGCAAAGCACATCAAATTTATCTGCATCATCGCTGCCCCCTGCGGTTTGGAGCGTCTGCAGAAAACGCACCCCGATGTAGACATCTACATTGGTCAGCTGGATGATCACCTGAACGAGAACGGCTATATTGTCCCCGGTCTGGGCGATGCCGGTGACCGTATTTTCGGTACAAAATAAAACGGTGGTCTTATGAAAAATATCTTTCGTATACTGCTTTCCACTGTGGTTACCGCCGCAATACTGTGGGTGCTTGCCTACACACGGTTTTATTATATCAGCGAAAGCACCTTAGGTGACACCGTGGATCATGTGATACTGTTGTCCTTGACCGTTCTTGCCGGTTTGACAGTTTTGCTGTACCTGCGCAGTTGCTTTTCACTGATCTTTCAAATCATCCGCCACCATATTCACCGTAAAGCAAAGCCTGCCACATCCGGAAAGCCCTAGTAAGAAATTTTTCATAACCTGTAAACCGTAAAACGCCCGACGGGACTCACTGTTACACAATGATTTCCCGCCGGGTTTTGTTTCAGTCCGCGTCTTCGCTCTGTTTTAATCAGTTTTCATAGTCACACTCTTTACCCAACAGTGGGATACAGCAGACCGCTGCAATACCTACCAGAATATAGATAATGCGGCCAACCCAGTTAAAACCACCGCAGATCCAATTGACCAGATTAAAATTGAAAAGCCCTACCAGTCCCCAGTTCAGTCCACCAATGATTACCAGACACAAACAGATTTTATAAAAGGTTGACATTTTTTCTCTCCTTTCGGTGATAATTGCGGCTTACCCTACCGCCGGACTGCAATGGTAGTATGTGTTGTTTTTTCAATTTTATAACTGCGGTATTATTACACATTTTTTCGGAGGGCTTACCCTATCATGGAAATATTAACTGTGCATGCCCCTGCCAAGGTCAATTTGTCCCTGGCGGTACGCGGTATTCGTCCTGACGGCTACCATGAGCTGGATATGCTGATGCAGGCGGTCAGCCTGTATGAAACCGTCATTCTGCAAAAAGCCAAGGCCATTAGTCTAATCTGCCGCAGCGCAGATGGTGCACTTGCGGCGGATATTCCTACGGACAGCCGCAACCTCGCCTTTCGTGCCGCCCAGCTCTTTTTTAAAAAAGCCGGTATTCCCGGCGGTGTGCAGCTGGAAATCATTAAAGCGGTTCCCTCTCAGGCCGGTATGGCAGGCGGCAGCGCAGATGCAGCCGGCGTTCTGTGGGGTTTAAACGTCCTTTACGGCACGAATTTTTCCCTAAGCAACCTATGTGAATGGGGTTCTGATCTGGGAAGCGATGTACCGTTTTGCCTTATCGGCGGCACCGCCCGGGTCAAGGGCAGAGGGGAGCTGGTGAAGCCACTTTCCCCTTTGACCGGCTGCTTTTTGGTTGCTGTTATGCCACCACAGGGCGTCAGCACCCCTGTCGGTTTTGCCCGTTACGATGCTTCTCCTATGCCGGTACAGCCAGATGTAGACCGCTGCGCCGCGGCCATCTGCCGACAAGAGCTTTCTGAAGTTTTCACCTCGGCAGGCAACGCTTTGCAGCAGGCCTGTTCCGGACCGGATACTGCCAACATCTTACATACTCTGCAGCTTTCCGGTGCCAAAGCCCAGTTATTGACCGGTACCGGTGCCGTATGCTACGGTTTGTTTGACCGGGAGGATACTGCCCGCTCCGCTGCCGCCCTTTTGTCACAAAAATATCCTCGGACCTATTTTCTGCAACCGGAAAGCCGGGGTCCCCACTGCATTTGAGCAAACTGCGAAACCGACAAAACCTAAAAGCACCTAAATATTCCGCGCAAAATACCCCTGTGCAAACCGTACAGAATGTGGTAAGATATACATGTATATCGGCAAGCTTTCCCAGTTAGCCGATCAATTGGGTGTTCATACTTTGGCACCCATATTCAGAAAAAGGAGGAGAATGAATCCGTGAAAGATATCATTCGAGAGTTCAAAACGCTGGACCTGCGCGAGTACACCTCTGTCCCCTTCTGGAGCTGGAACAACCAGCTGTGCGATGAAGAGCTGATTGCTCAGATTCACGCTATGAAGGACGCCGGCATCATGGGCTTTACTATGCATGCCCGTACCGGCTTAAAGGTGCCCTACCTGTCCGAAGAATGGTTCCATTACATTGAAGTCTGCCTGAACGAGGCCGCTAAGCTGGGTATGCATGCCCTTGTGTACGATGAAAACGGATGGCCTAGCGGCTTTGTCGGCGGCAAGCTGCTGTCTGATCCGGAAAACCTGGCACAGTATCTGCGCTATGAGGTCAAGGACAGCTTTGACGCCACCGCTTTCGGTGTTTACACTGTGACCGACGGCGTTGCCCAGCGCATAGAGGCCCCCAGCGCTGACGCAAACGCATACCACTGTGTCTATCTGAAAAGCAGCCCTGCCAACACCGACATCTTGAACCCCAGGGTGATGGATCAGTTTATCAACGACACCTACGAGGAATACTATCGCCGTTTCGGTGACCGTTTCGGTAAGGAGCTGCTGGGCTTTTTCACTGATGAGCCCCAGTACTACCGCTACGAGACCCCGTACACCCGGGTTGCTGCCCCTGTCTGGGCAGAGCGGTACGGCAGCGACATCCGTGACGGTCTGGTATACCTGTTTATTCTCAGTGAAGCCGGTTACGAGTTCCGTACCCGTTACTACAGTCTGATGAATGAATTGTATACCACCAACTATTATAAACGCCTGTTTGACTGGTGTACCGATCACAACTGCGTCTTTACCGGCCACAGTATCGAAGAGTCCAGTCTGAACATGCAGATGTGGGGCGGCGCTGCCTGCACCCCCTCTTACGAGTATGAGACCTGGCCCGGTATTGACCACCTGGGTCGCTTCCCTGCAGCACGGCTTTCCGCCAAGCAGATTGGTAGTGCCGCTCAGCAGCTGGGTAAAAAGCATGTCCTGACTGAGACCTACGGCTGCTCCGGATGGGATGCCACCCCCCGTGAGCTGCGCTGCATCGGCGACGCCCAGTATGTGCGCGGCGTCAACCTAATGTGCCAGCATCTGTCCAGCTACAGCCTGAAGGGTCAAGGCAAACTGGATCATCCGCCGTGTTTCTCCCGACATATGACCTGGTGGAGCGAGTACAAGCAGTTCAATGAATATTTTGACCGTTTGGGTTATCTGGTTGCCAACAGCAAGGATATTGTCAATGCCGTTGTCATCAACCCCATGGCAAGCGTCTATTTGGACTATCTGCGTTTGGACGAGCAGTATGTCGCCGACCTGGATGCCAAGCTGATCGAGCTTCAGGACGCGTTGACCGATCACTGTGTCAGTTATCACCTGGCAGATGAGACCGTCATGGCAAAATACGGCAAGGTCGAAAACGGTAAGTTTTGTGTCGGCGCCTGCAGCTATAACAGCGTTATTTTGCCCTACTGCCGTAGCCTGTCTGCTTCTACCAAAGCTTTGCTGCAGCAGTTTGTCGCGGCCGGCGGCCATGTCTATCTGTTTGACGGAGTTCCTGCCTATACCGGCGGTATTTCCGATGACTACAGCTTCTTAAACGAAACCTTGGCTGACAGCTTTGAGACCATCGCTTCTGCCGAGGCTCTGCCCATCCGCAGCGAGGGAAAAATTCAATTTGCCAACCGCATTGGTGACGGCTACCATATGGTATTTGTGGTAAATGAGACCGATAAGGATGCCTTCTTCACCCTGCCGGGGGGCAAGTTTGTCAAGGCTGACCTGAATGCCCTGACCGTAGAAAAGGCAGAAAGCAGTTACAAGCTGGAAGCCGGTAAGTCCATGCTCTTCTTTAAGGATTATCCCTGCGGTCTGTTTGGCGTACGCCGGGCACGTAGCTACGCCGACGGCGAGATTGATATCACCCCGGAGTTCCGGTTTGAAAACGGCAATGACAACGTCACCATTCTGGACTATGTCAGCATCAGCAAAAACGGTGTCGATTTTGATGAGCCCCACTACATTTACGAGGTATTTGAGCGGCTGGTCAAGGAGGACTACCAGGGTGAGTTGTGGGTAAAGTATCATTTTACGGTGAAAAACAAGCCCAGCCGGGTCAAACTGCTTTGTGAACAGAACGATCAAAAGTGGTTCAAGCTGAACGGTACTGAAATTCAACCTGATCAGAGCGCGTTCGATATCTTCTATCAGGAGGCCCAAATTGCCGGGCTGCTGCAGGAGGGCGACAATGATCTGGTCTACCAGGTGAAATGGTGGCAGGACCCCAATGTCCGATATGCTCTATTTGACCCGGAGGCAACCGAAAGTCTGCGCAACTGTCTTGCTTTTGACACCGAGATCGAGCCGGTGTTCCTGATTGGTGACTTTAAGCTTGACGGGGACCGTGCCTTGATTACCGATGATAGTGCTGTCCGGCTGCAGGATATCCCCGGCAGCGGTTATAAGCACTTCTGCGGCTCCAAAACCTTTACCGCCCGTATCACCGCCGAAAAGGCCCACGCTCTGTTGACCCTGGACGGCCGTTATATGGTTTGCGGTGTCAAGGTGAACGGCATTTCCGTCGGCTCCAGCGTGCTGGACAACACCGTTGCTCTGACGCTGAACAAGGGCGAGGAAAATATCGTAGAGCTGACCGTTACCTCCAGTCTGCGCAACATGTTCGGACCCCATCACATGGGTTGCGAACCAGCCGGTGTCAGCCCGATCTGCTTTACCATGCGCGGCGGTTGGGAAAACGGTGAAAACCCCGATTACCATCCCGACTACAACACGGTTCCCTTTGGTCTGACCGGTGTGACCCTGCGGTATGAGAAATAATCAATTACCGTATCTGACCTCTTAATTTCTGCCGGGAGACGGTATTCCGTCTCCCGGTTTTCTTTTTTCATACTTCTCATTCAACCCTTTTTGCATATTTTTACTTTTTATACAATTAATGTGCTATTTCTTCTTGATTTTTTCGTTTTTTCTGCAAGTTATTGCATATAAAGGTTGACAATTCCTGCATATTCTTTTATAATACTATATATAGACAAAATTCACCGGCAATCTGCCGGTGAAAAAACAAAAGAGGTTAACCGTTATGAAAAAGACTTTTAAAACCGCAGCAGTTCTGCTGCTGACTCTTGTTATGGCTTTAAGCCTGTTCACCGGCTGCGTTGAACAGAAAACCGCTGATTCCAACGCCTTGATTCTCGGTACCAGCGCGGATTACGCTCCATTTGAATTTATGTACGCCGACGAAAACGGCGAAATGCAATACGCCGGTGTGGATGTCTCGGTAGCAAAGTATATTGCCGACAGTATGGGTAAGGACCTGCAGATTGAAAACATGAGCTTTGACTATCTGCTGACCAGCCTGTCCAAGGGTGAATACGATATTGTTATCGCCGCTATGGAGGCCACCGATGAACGTTTAAACTCCGCCGATTTTTCTGATCCCTACTATACTGACATTCCTCCCATGATTTTGACCAAAGCTGCCAATGCCGACAGCTACAAGACTTTGGCTGATTTTGACGGCAAAAATGTCGGTGCTCAAAACGCTACCACCAAAGCTGACATTGTCACCAACGATATGCCCGGTGCAAATCTGGTTTCTCTGGCTTTGGTGACCGATCTGGTCAACGAGCTGATTTACGACAAGGTCGATGCTATTGTTCTGGACGGTGCTGTTGCTATGGAATACGCCGCCGAAAACAGCGATTTGGTTGTCTGTGCCGCTTCTGATGAGCTAGGTACAGCTGAGCCTTACTGCATCGCTGTTCAGAAGGGTGACCCCAAGGGTTTGCTGCCCGCCATCAATGAGGCCATTGCCAAGATGAACGAGGAAAATAAAATTGAGCAGTTCATTGCCGATGCAGATGCTTTGAGCGGTGTTGCCGTTGAGGTTTCCGCTGACGCACCTATAGAATAAAAAATCGCTTTTCTCGGTCTTATCTCACACAGACCGTTGTAAATTGAATACTTTATGGAAAATACAAAGTCGTAACCCGACTTTGTATTTTCGTTATCTTACAGAATTATACAATCAGATAGAAAGGAGCGATTTTTACTATGGATTGGTCCGAATTATTTATCGGTGTATCTCCGGCAGGTTTTCTGAACTTTTCTTTTTTACCTAAATACGGCAGCTTTTTTCTAAAGGGTGTCGCGTATACTTTACTGCTGGCTGTGGTTTCGGTTGCTTTGGCTGTACTGCCCGCACTGCTTCTGGCGATTATGCGGCTGAGCAAGAAAAAGGCTGTTCAGGCTATCTCGGGGGCTTATATCGCAGTATTCCGCTCCACCCCGCTGCTGGTACAACTGACCATTATCTACTTTGGTCTGTTTTCTGTCATAAAAATACCCACCGTTACCATTTTGGGTTTTGTGGATATTTCCCGCTTTATTCCCGGTGTGGTTGCCCTGGCGCTGAACAGCTCTGCCTATGTTGCCGAAATTTTCCGTGCCGGTATTCTGGCGGTGGATGCCGGTCAGACTGAGGCTGCCCGCAGTTTGGGACTTTCCGCCTTTAAAACCATGCGTTTGGTAGTGCTGCCGCAGGCAATTAAAAATGTTTTACCCGCCCTTGCCAACGAAATTGTGACTATGGTCAAGGAGTCCAGTATCTGTTCTACCCTGGGCATGGCAGAGCTGATGTTTGCCGCAAAGACAGTAGCCACCACCACCTATATTTCCATCGGGCCGTATGTGTTAGCTGCCCTGGTTTATTTCTGTATCAATTTCCCTGCAAGCAAGATTATTGAAGCAATAGAGAGGAGAATGCGCCGTGGAGACAAACGGGCTTGAGTTGATTCGTGTAGACCATGTGTTTAAAGAGTACCGGAATGGTACCGTTAAGGCCTTGAACGATTGCAGCTTTACTGTAAAGAAAGGCGAGGTTGTCGCCATTATCGGGCCCTCCGGTTCCGGTAAATCCACCATGCTGCGCAGCCTGAATATGCTGGAAAGGCCTACATCGGGCTGTATCATTTTTGACGGCATAGACCTGGCCGACCCCTCGGTCGATATCGATTTACACCGTCGCCGTATGGGAATGGTTTTTCAACATTTTAACCTTTTTCCTCACCGTACTGTCATGCAAAATATCACTATGGCCCCGATTCAGCTGAAGCTGATGACCAAGTCGAAAGCTGAGGCTATAGCCTCCGGCCTACTGGAGCGGATCGGGCTTGCCGACAAAGCCAATGAATACCCCTCCATGCTTTCCGGCGGTCAAAAACAGCGTATTGCCATTGTGCGTGCGCTTGCAATGAACCCTGAGGTCATGCTGTTTGATGAGCCCACCAGTGCCCTAGACCCTGAGATGGTCGGTGAAGTTTTAGATTTGATGAAAGGTCTTGCCGGGGATGGAATGACCATGGTTGTGGTCACCCACGAAATGGGTTTTGCTCGCGAGGTTGCCTCCCGGGTTCTGTTTATGGCTGACGGCCGCATTCTGGAGGAGGGTGCCCCCTCCGATATTTTTGATCACCCACAGGACCCCCGCCTGAAGGATTTTCTTTCTAAGGTTCTGTAATAACAAACCGGATGCCGATTAAATGACATCCGGTTTTTATTTCATCTTTTTGTCCTTTTTACTATTTTGCAAATCGGTAAAACTACATCCTTTCAGTAGCCAGAAGGTTCATTTTGTATTTTCCCCTTGAAAAATGTCAAAAATATCAAAAACAAGCTTGACATTCCCCCTGGTGTAAGGTGTATAACATAAACACGCAGAAAGAAAATAGCTGTTATCTACCGTAAGAGAAATACATTACACAGCTCTTCTGTCCCAACCGATCTACCGTCTGTCCGCGGTTTGACTAACGGTTGCGTACCGCTCCCTGTTTTAGGGATAAGAGAGGATTCGATCATGGAAAAGAAAAAATTGTACCGTAGTTTTATCGACCGTAAGCTAACAGGTGTGTGCGGTGGAATCGCAGAATATTTTGGGTTGGATTCCACCTGGGTCCGCCTTGGCTTTGTTGTATTGTCCCTTGCGTATGGCGGCGGTCTGCTGGCTTACATCATTGCCAGCCTCATTATTCCGCAGGAGCCCACAGCTTAAGATTTCCTTCATAAAGCAAAAAGGCTGCTGCAATGGTGATGACCCTTGCAGCAGTCTTTCCGTAACCGATTTTACAGCGCCCGTAAAAACTTCTCCAGTTTATCTGCCAGAATACGGTTACCCTCATCATTAGGGTGCAAACCATCCGGAAGATAGTTTTCCATATTACAGGGAATAGTCGGATTCATACCTGCCGTCGCGTACAAATCCAACACCGGAATACCATATGTCATACATACATGGCGAATGATTGCGCAATATCCTGCCAGATTGGTCTGGTTTCTTACGCCGTATTCGTTTACCAAACGGTTTTCCTCCAAACGATGCAACGGCGTCATAAAGACGATCTGACCGGCGGGGTAGTTTGCGATCAGCTCCTGGCATAGCAGGTGCATTGCCCCGTAAAAGGTATAGGGATCACGGCTGTCATCGTCGCCCAGTGCGGCATCCCCATGTCCATAGTCATTGGTACCGCCGAATACAACCACAATATCTGCATCCTTATCCATCTGTTTGGCGCGGGCAACATAATCCCCGTCAAAGGAAGGAGTCGTGGACGGCACCGTCTGCCGTGCAATGCGTGTGCCACTTATGCCGTAGTTTCTGACAGTTGCGCCGGTCGCTGCAGCCAACAAATTGACATACTGATGCTCCGGACCGCTGGTACCAACACCCTCGGTAATGCTGTCACCCAATACATTTATTTTTTTACCCTTTAATTCCATTCGTCTGTTCATCCTTTGTCTGGTTTTCTTTTGCCGATTTCGGTCTGCCCGGGCATCCGTTCGGGCTAAACCGGAACGCTTTATCAGTGTAGTACAACCCCAAAGGATTGTCAAGAATATAGAAAGGATAATTTATATGCAACAAACCAAAAGAACATGTCCGCTGCGGATTGCGGTCACTATATTGCTGCTGATTCTGGTTGCAATCCTGATTCTTTCCGGTTTTTATTTCACCACCGAGGACCAGTATTCGGTGGTGACCACCCTGGGAAAGCCCTCAGTTGTGGAAAATTCCGGCCTGCACTTTACCGTACCCTTTCTACAACAACACACCATCATTTCCAAGAATATACACGGTGTTTCCATCGGCTATGATAGCAACACCGATATCGGCATTGAATCGGAATCTGTAATGATCACAGTCGATTACAACTTTGTCGATGTGGATTTCTATGTGGAGTGGCGGGTAACCGACCCGGTCAAATACCTGTATGCCTCCAATGATCCGGAAGCTATTCTGAAAATGCTCAGTCAGAGTTACATCCGCGATACCATCGGTCTGTATGATGTGGATTCTGTCATCACCACCGGAAAAACCGAAATCCAGAATGCCATTAAGGAAAAAATATCAGCCCGATTGGATAAAGAAGATCTAGGAATTGCCCTTGTAAACATTACCATTCAGGATGCTGAGCCCCCTACGCAGGAGGTTCAAGACGCTTTTAAAGCAGTAGAAACCGCCAAGCAGGGCGCAGAGACTGCCACCAACAACGCGGATAAATATTTTAACGAGGTCATTCCCGCTGCCAAAGCAGATGCCGATGAGGAAATCCGTCTTGCGGAGGCATACAAACAATCCCGCATCAATGACGCCACTGCTCAGGCCGAACGGTTCAGTGAATTGTTTGAGGAATACATCAAATATCCGGAGGTCACCAAACAACGTCTGTTCTATGAGGCCATGGCGGATCTGCTGCCCGATTTGAAGGTTATTATCAAATCAAACGGTGACACGGTCAACACCTATATGCCGGTTGGCGAAGTTTCTGTCGCTGCCCTTGGTAATGAAGGTTGATTACGGCTTTACCGGAAAGGATATCAACATGGAATTTAACACCGATTCTAACCAGGCAACCTATGCCACCCAGTCTCATTCCGCCTACTATTCCAAAATGCCCAAAACGCCCTTTTTTGACGGAAAAAAGCTTGGAAAGATTTTCAAATTGTTTGCGATTTTTCTGGCAGTTATTTTGCTGATCACCGGCAGTATCGTCATCACCTGCCCCAACGAATACAGTGTGATCAAGCAATTCGGCGCGGTGGTCCGCATTGTCGATCAACCCGGCGCCACTCTGAAAATTCCCTTTGTACAAACCACCCAAACCATCCCCAATACTCTAATGCTATATGATTTGGCGGTTTCAGACGTCATCACCTCTGATAAAAAATCCATGATTGCCGATTGCTTTGTCACCTGGCGGGTCAGCGACCCCCACCGCTTTATCGAAAGTCTGTCCGCCAGTATCTCGGGGGCTGAGGTGCGTATTAATACAGTCGTTTACAATTCTCTAAAAACCACTATCTCCAGTATGAAACAGGAGGAAGTCATTTCCGGTCGTGACGGCCGTCTCGCCGAGGCAATTCTGGAAAATTGCGATGATGTTTTTACCCAGTACGGCATTGATATCACCGCTGTTGAAACCAAAACCCTGGATATGCCCGCCGAAAATAAGGCTGCTGTGTACGAGCGAATGATTTCCGAGCGGGGTAAAATTGCCGCCGAGTATACCGCAAACGGCGAATATGAGGCGCAGAAAACCCGTAACAATGCAGATAAAGAAGTCGCTATTCTCCGTTCTGAGGCGGAGGCTGAGGCAACCGTTCTGCGTGCTGAAGGCGATGCGGAATATATGCGCATTCTTGCAGACGCTTATAATACCCCCGAGCGCAGCGAATTTTATACCTTTATGATATCTCTGGATGCTGCAAAGAAAGGTTTGACCGGCGATAATAAAACCTTGATTTTGGATGCAAGCTCTCCCATTGCCGAACTGTTCTATTAATCTTTTCCACCCGACAGGTTTTATTTCATGCCGGGTGGTTTTATTTTTTGCTTTTTTCGAAAAAAACTGGTTTTTTTTCATCGAATAATTTATAATAGATGCAGTAATCTACCGCATACCTACACATAGATCGATAAGGAGATTATTTATGGCCGAAGCCAAACACAAACGGCAGCCCGGCGAATTGAGAGACGCATGGCTGGTTACCGATGCCCCTGCGCTAAATAAGATGATGCCCTACATCATGCCCAACCGTGCAGACAATGAAGCCTATATCAACTTGGATATTGATCTGCGGCCCCTGGATGTCTACCTTGCAAAATTGAATGCAAACTGCACACCGGATAATAAATACACCTATTTTCATCTGGTTTGTGCTGCTATCGGAAAAGTTTTTATTCTGCGGCCGCGGATGAATCGTTTTATCCGTAACAACCGTCTTTACCAGCGTAAAAAGGTTGATCTGGGATTTGTTGTCAAAAAGAAATTTGAGGATCAAAGCGAAGAGGGACTGGCCATGCTGGACTATACCCCCGAAACCACTTTGCAGGATTTTCATGATCATCTGATGCGGATTATTCACCGTACCCGCAGCGAGGCCAAAAAAGATTCCGCAACGGATATTATGGATACTCTTTGCAAACTGCCTCATTTGATCCAAAAAATCATCGTCAATACGGTTCTGCTGCTGGATCGGCTTGGTATTGCACCGGCGTCACTAACCGAAGGCGACCCCAATCATGCGGCAATCTTTTTAAGCAATCTGGGCTCCATCGGGCTGCAATGCGGCTATCACCACCTGGTAAACTGGGGTACCAATTCCTGCTTTATCATTGTGGGCAAAACCCACCGAGTAATGACCTATGATGAAAACGGAAACGGTGATCTGCACATGGTGTTACCCCTGGGCATTACACTGGATGAGCGCATTGCCGACGGCTATTACTATGCAAAAACCGTAAAGCTGCTGGAGTATCTGCTCAGTCATCCCGAGGAACTGGAAAAACCCGCAAATACGCCTGTGGTTTTTTGACCCGCTCTGCTTATTTTTTATTAATAACCCTTTAGGATATTCCGCTTTTCAATGCTGCGCAAAACAAAAGGTGCAAATCCGCTTTATAAGGGGGCTTGCACCTTTGCTGCGCTATATTAACAAGAAAGAAGTCTTTGTTTATGCCCCTGTATGATCTACACACCCATACCGAAAACAGTCTGGATAGCCATCAGCCTATTGCAGGGCTTTGCCATGCAGCAGTTGAACACGGCCTTGCCGGAATTGCCGTGACCGACCACAGCGATACCCCCTTTATCCGCAGTACCAATTTACCTCAGCGCCTTTTGCACTGTATGGATCAGATTGAAGAGATGGCTCTACAGTACGGCGAAGCCCTGGAAATTTTGCGCGGTATAGAGCTGGGTGAACAAATTTGGGCAAAAAACGAGGCACAAGAGGTTTTGCAGCTGGCTGAATACGATGTTGTACTTGGTTCCCAGCACGGTTTTTTGCGTGAGGGAAATGTCATCTATTATTCCGCCGAGAACTTTGACGGCGCACACTATACCGACCGACAGTTGGATGCATTTTTACGCCGCTATCTGGAAAATGAACTGGAAACCGCCCAAACCGGTGACTATGATATCCTGACTCACCTTGACTGCCCCATGCGGTATATTAACGGAAAATACAGGCGCAACCGCGATATTTTGCTGCACGCTGATTTGATTGAACAGATTTTGCAAACAGTGATCTTGCGTAACAAAACGCTGGAAGTAAACACTTCCGGACTATCCGGCGCCTGTGGGACACGGATGCCGCAGGATGCTATTCTGCGTCGTTATGTTGAACTTGGCGGTAATAAGATCAGCATCGGCAGCGATGCTCATATCTGCACCGGTGTCGCTGTCGGCTTTGAGCAAACTGTCGCCCTTATCCAGCAGTACGGCATTACCGGCCAGACCGTTTACCGCCGTCGCAAACCGATTTTTGTCCCCTTTGATTGAATTTGAAAAGCAGTGTTTCAGACAGCAGAAAACACTTGCACTTTATACTGCCTTTTCTTATAATAATATATAAGCGAATTTTCCCATTTTCAGTGAAGTAAAAAGGAAAGGATTTAAACATGAGTTTTTTAGAAACCGTACCCTTTCAGCAGAAAGAGGATCGTGTTAAGCAATTTGTAATGCCGCAGCGCATTATGCTGACCAACGGCCGGGTCAAAGGCGCTGCCAATCTGTTAAAAAAGAAGGACCTGCAGATTGACTTGAGCGAACCGGTCACCACTGTTCTGAAAAACGGTGCCCGCCCTCGAAACAAAGCCGGTATTTTATTGGATTTCGGCTTTGAGTTCCACGGCGGTGTACGTATTTTGACCCACTGGTTGAAGGGTCAAAGTGTTAGCGCCGGCAATACCCTGCCCGGTGCCTATGTCAAGATCAGCTTTGGCGAGAGCGCCAGCGAAGCAATGAGCCAACTTGGCGACCGCGGCGCCTGTAACGATCACTCTCCCCGTTGCATTACGGTTGAGCTTGCCACCCTGTCTGATCTGGAGTTTGGCCAGTCCGGTTTCCGTTTTGTTTATTTGGAGCTGCAGACCCCCAATATGGAATGGGTGCTGAAGAGTGTTGTAGGTGCCTTTACCTACCGTGATTTGGAATACAAGGGCAGCTTTATCTGCAACGATGAGAAGCTGAACCGCATTTTTGATGTTGCCGCATACACCTGCCATCTGAATATGCAAAACCTACTTTGGGACGGCATCAAGCGTGACCGCTTGGTTTGGGTCGGCGACACCCACCCTGAGATGATGACCATCCGCACCCTGTTTGGTCATGTGGATATGCTGGACGAAAGTCTGCGTTTTGCGAAAAATCATGCTCCGCTGCCTAATTTCATGAACGGTATGCCCAGCTACAGCCTGTGGTGGCTGCTGATTTTACATGACTACTATATGGCCACCGGTGACAAAAAGTTCCTGAACGAAAACAAAAAATACGCAATGGCTTTGGCCCGCCACATGGCAAGCTTTATTCATGAGGATGGCACCCATGAACTGCCTACTTATTTTCTGGATTGGCCCACCTGCGAAACCCCTGCTGCCAAGCCCGGTGTGCACGGTCTGTTCATTCTTTCCATGCGTGCCTGTGCTGAGATGGCAAGCTGGTTTAAAGATGCTGAGGGGGAAGCTCTCTTTACCGCTCGTGCCGACGCAATGGCCAAACACTGCCCGGACTGTAACGGCGCAAAGCAGGCAATTGCCATGCAAACCTTGGCAGGCCTGCGGGATAAAAAGGCAATCGCAAAACAGCTGACCTCTGACGGCGCCAAGGGTATGTCCACCTTTATGAGCTATTATATCTTAAAGGCCATGAGCGAAGAGAATATGCCTGCCGCTTTGAATGTACTGCGTACCTATTACGGCGCTATGCTGGAGATGGGCGCAACCACTTTTTGGGAGGATTTCCATATCGAGTGGCTGGACAATGCCACCCCTATTGACGAGCTGGTTCCCGAAGGCAAGGACGATCTGCATGGCGATTTCGGCGATTTCTGCTACAAAGGTTTCCGTCACAGCTTGTGCCACGGCTGGTCCAGCGGTCCGGTTCCTTTCCTGGCAGAGCGGGTTTTGGGCATTAATATCGCTGCGCCCGGTTGCAAAAAGATTGTTCTGAAGCCCGACCTTGGCGATCTGGAATGGGCAAAAGGTACCTTCCCCACCCCGTACGGTGTATTGACAGTCAGCCTGATGCGCAATGCTGACGGCACCGTTTCCACCGAATTTACTGCGCCCAAGGGTGTAGAGGTCGTTTTGGGCTAAGTTTTACCGGTTACTCTGTTTCTCTGTAACAAAAAAGGCTTCCGCGCTGCGGAAGCCTTTTTTCTGTTAATTATCCTTTTTTCTGTAGACCTGTTTTTCTGTCGATTGTTTTTTGTTCTGTTTTTTCATTATTAATTTCTGCTTGCTGGCTTCCTCCTGAGAGGCTTGTTCCTCTTTTTCGGTAGCTGCAAACTCTTGTAAAACGCCTTTTTTCCCGGAACAACCAATACAGATTTGTACTATCCCCGTAATGGCGGCTATAAATAATAAAAATGCTGTTGCGTGCAGATAATACGCAGAGGGAAACAACGTTACAACCGGGTCTAGATCCTCGTACATCCGCCAGCTGCCCCCGGGAAACAGCAGGTCACACAAAAATGTCTGCAACTGTGTAAAATTCAGCCCACTTAAAACCCCAATGGACGCCGCGAGGGTTAAAGTGACCGCGCCGCTGATATTCCAAAGCTTTTTCCCAAGCCCTTTACGCGCCCTTTGCAAACAGATAATAACGATTGCGGCGGTCAACGCGGCTGCATACAAACCAAGTACTACCACCTTGAGCTGCCGAAAAAAAATAGCGCTTTGCTCACCGATCTGCAGGGTAGGCAGAGAAAGCTCTCCGTCCTGCAGCGGCGAAAGATAATCGGTTACCCCTTGGTAGTTATCCAACACCATCTGCTCTGTCATGCCGGTCGTTTCCGGAATATTCAATAGGCGAATATCCACCCTATATAAAAGGTCGCAGGCAAGTATAATACCCATGCCCGCGGCAAGTGAAACCACAAACCAAAGCAGGCCTTGTACAAACCCCACTATCAAGCGCTTCATCGTGTTCTCCTTTATGTGTGCTGTGCCATTTTCCTGTTATCAGTATACCAAAAACCGACCGCAAATTCTACTGATTTGTTGAACATTTTCCTATTTTCCCAGCTGTTTTGCCAATAGCTCTGCTGTCAAAACAACACATTTTCGCTCGGTTTCTGTCACTGTTACCGCTATACCTTGTCCGGGCAATGCGACGGATAACAGCAGTATACATCCTTCTACCCTTGCTGCCAAAGTAATCGGCACCGCCAAACGCAATCTCGGCTGTTCCAGACCGCTACGGATAAACAGTGGCTCTTGTATCTTCGGTTCCTGATTTCCGGCAATATATACCCGTCTGTTATGCAAAATATGCTGTATGGGTAATCCGATCGGGGCATTGATAAATTCTTTTTGTGTTTCACTTGCCGCAAGTACCTGCTGAGTATTACAGATAATTACATGGCTGAAAATACACCTTGCCAAAACACTGCAGTAATCTTCTGCCAGACCGGATAGCTCACTCAAAGAGGAATACCGTTTTAAAATGATCTCCTGCTCATCTCTTGTATAGATTTCAAGGGAATCCCCCTCCTGCAGGTGTAGCGTTCGACGCAGCTCTTTGGGAATAACAATCCTGCCCAGCTCATCCAAACGCCGTACGATTCCGGTTGCTTTCATTCTGCCGTCTCCTTACTCCGTATTACATTTCAGGCTCATTTTGGACCGCTTTCCGGTCATTTATACTGATATCTATTGTCTACAGTCTGTTTTTGGCATTATTTTTCTGTTTTCTTATCTAATATGTACAATTCTCACCGATAATTTCATACAAAAATACAATAGACTGTTTATTATCGCTATGTTATGATAGTAGACATCACAACATAGCTTCCCTGTGCTTTTTGTTGCGGCGGAAATGTATGAAAAAGGAGCTTATTATGGAGAAGAAGAAACTTTCACTGCCGGTACAGATACTGGTTGCACTGTTCTTAGGTATTGTGGTCGGTTTGATCTGCTACTTTACCGATGGAGCCAGCTTCACCGCCAACTACTTGAAACCCTTTGGCACTATTTTTATCAACCTGTTAAAATTCATCGTTGTGCCCATCGTCGTGCTATCTATGATTGAAGGCATTGTCTCCATGGGTGACATTAAAAAAGTAGGTTCCGTCGGCTGGAAAACCGTTGTCTACTTTTTGGTGACCACGGCTGTTGCCTGTGTAATTGGCTTTATCTTTGCTGTCATCTTTAATAATGCCGGTCTGTTTCCGGCGCTTTCTCTAGAGGAAGGCGTTGTGTGGGAAAAAGCTACCAGCGCTGACTTCATGACCACGCTGGTCGACATCTTCCCGACCAATATGTGGACCAGCTTTAGCTCTGCGACCATGCTACAGGTTATTGTGATCTCGCTGTTCTTGGGCGGCGGTATTTTGGCCGCCGGCGAAAAAGCTAAGCCCTTTGCCGATTGGATCAGCTCTGTTTATGTTGTTTTTGAAAAGATTACCGCTTTTATCATCACTCTTTCTCCCATTGGTGTATTCACCATGATTGCCTGGGTCGTCGCTACTCAGGGCACCGAAATCCTGGGGTCTTTGGCCTTGGTTCTGCTTTGTGCTTACCTTGCATACATTGTGCATGCCGTATTGGTCTATTCTCTGTCCGCCCGGCTTTTTGCCAACATTTCACCGCTGGAATTTTTCCGTAAAGCCGGCGCTGCTATGATCTTTGCCTTTACTTCTACCTCTTCTGTCGCAACCCTGCCGGTCAGCAAACAAGCCGCCGCCTCTTTGGATTGCGATGAACAGGTTTCCAGCTTTGTATTGCCGTTGGGTGCCACTGTCAACATGGACGGTACCGCAATTTATCAATGTGTAGCCACTGTTTTTCTGGCCAGCTGCTGCGGCATTCATTTGTCCTTTGGTCAGATGGCCATTATTGTCGTTACCGCTACCCTCGCCTCTATCGGTACCGCCGGCGTATCTGGCGCCGGCATGATCATGCTGGCAATGGTCCTAAATCAGGTTGGTATTCCAGTGGATATGATTATGATCATCTACGGTATTGATCGTCTGTTTGATATGGGTCGTACCAGTTTGAATGTCGCCGGTGACATCAGCTGCGCTGTTTGTGTCAATCGTTGGGAAGCCAAAAAAGCCGCAAAGGCTGCCAAGTAATTTGGTTTAAACTAACTGCGGTGCAGCTTTCTTTACAGAGAGCTGCACCTTTTGCTTTCCGCACAAAATCTATTAACTCTTACTGTCCAGAGCAACTTTAAAACTTTTTGCGTTTGAAATTCTTTCATTGGAGGCGCCTTTCCTTGAAATTTCAATCCGTCGATCAGCGTTTCATCCTAACCAATACACAAATCGATCAATGTTTGCAAGCTGTTCGAAAAGCCGCAGAGCAGTGTCACATTGAACATCGCACCTTGACTAGAGCACTTTTGGCCTTAGAGGAATGCCTGCTGAACAACCAGGCTTATTTTGGAGAAGGCGTTGTGTTTTCGTTGCATCTGCAGTTTCGTTTCGGTCAACTGGAAGTTACAACCTCTTTGAAGGGCGCATCTTTTCAGCCGTTACATCCGCCTACGCAGGCTGACCAGACCGATGAAATGAACATTTACGAGTGGGATATTTTACAGGCTCTGGATTTTACGCCCAGGTTGCGATATGCCAATGGCACAAATTATATCAGCTTTTCTCTTCACCCGAAAACAGCTGTAGCGCAGCCGGTAAAGCTTCTTTTGGTGCTGGTTGCCGGAGTATTAACAGGTTTAGCCGGTAAAGTTCTTCCAGAACAAATACGATCATTGTCGGATATCCTTTTCAGCAATATCTCTGAGGGTATCTCCGGGTTAATGAATATGGCTGCCACGCCTGTCATCTTTTTATGTGTCATATACGGCATTCTTGAAAGCGGCAGTCTTTACCGCTTCAAAACAAACGGCATACGTATTCTGGGCAAAATGATGGGTAGCCTGCTTTTATCGCTCATTGGAACGGTTGGTCTGTGCATTGCCGTTTACGGCATAAAGCTTCAGCCCGCCGGTTCCGGTTCCGACACTTTTGAAACCGTTGTACACTCTGTTTTTTCTATTCTACCCGATAATTTCTTGAATCCCTTTGTCCTCGGGGACAATACGAAAATTATTATCCTGGGCATTTTAATTGGCTGTGCCCTATTGGTATCACAAAACAAAGCCGACCACTATCGGTCGGCCTGTTCTCAACTGCGGGATCTTTTCACCTTGATTATGAGTTGGGTCGGAAAACTGGTTCCTTTGCTGGTTTACTGTATGCTGGTGCTAAACATTTGGAACGGTACGATGCAAACAGAGCTGTTTTCTGCGTGGCGGATCGTCGCTGTCTTTTTTGCCGTTTTTACTGCTGCTTTTGGGGTCAACCTGATTCGTACCGCCAGGCGGCTGCAGATTTCGCCTTTTGCCGTAGCACGGGCCGTCCTTCCTGTCGGTTTAAAGGGATTAGTCACCTCCTCCACTTTATTCTGCTACAGTGATATGGAGAATGTCTTAAAAAAACGACTGCAGGTTTCCCCCTATCTATCCGATTTCGGGTTACCCCTCGGCCTGGCTTTTTATCAGCCTATGATGCTGATATACACCGCAACGCTTCTCTATTTTTCTGAAGTAAACGGGATATCTGTTCAATTTGGCTGGTTGGTTTCGCTTTTATTGGTCTGCTTTGTCACCGGTATTGCTGTGCCACCTGTAACCGGCGGCTGTACCACTTTGCTGGCAATGCTTTTCAGCGGTCTGGGGTTTACGCGGGGGTTAGATATTGCCTTGCCCTTACTGCTGTTGCTGGACTATCCTTACACCTGTTACCGCACGGTACTTTTGATTTTACAGCTTGCCGGATCAGATAAGCGAGGGTTTAACCTTAAAACCTCGCTTTTCTGAATCGCTATGACCACCGGTACGATGATTTTACTTATCCGCTCTTTCTTTAAAAAACCTCTGTCCCCTTGATGATTCCGCTCAAAAGGACAGAGGTTTTTTAATTTTTCTTTTCTGTTATTTCTTTCGAAGCATTCTGACCACAAGACCGATAACCAATCCAGCCAAAGCCGGTACCACCCAGCCGAGATTCAAATCGAACCAGGGTAAAATCTTGTTCGCAAATGCTACTGCAACATCCAGATGCAATGCTGTCTGCAGATTTTCCGGCAATGTTTTAAAGAAATCAAACAGTGCCGCAATCAAGCTGCATACGGTCACACTGATATATACAGCTTGATCATGGCCGAACAGCTTTCCGCATAGCGCCAACAAAATCAGGGTTATGGCCAGCGGATACAGGAACATCAGCACCGGCAAAGAATAACCGATGATTGCGGAAAGTCCCACATTGGATACGCAAAATGAAAAGACTGTAAACAGGACCGCCCATGTGCGGTAACCAAACTGCCATTTTCCGATATGCATTTTGGGAAACATACGGTTAAAAGTCTCACTGCAGCTTGTGACCAGGCCAATTGAGGTCTTCAAGCAGGCAAAGGTAATGGTAATCGCCAGAATAATACTGCCTACACCGCCTAGATAGTGTCCGGCAATCTGAGCCAGCGCAATTCCTCCGTTTGCGGAGGTCTCAAATAGGCCGCGGGACTGAGTACCCATTAGAATAGTCAAAACATAGATAATCGCCATCATCACACCGGTCAGACTACCGGAGCGCAGCACTTCTCCCGCTATGGCAGAATCCTCCTGTACACCCATACGACGAATAATATCAATTACCACAATACCAAACGCCAGACCTGCAATTGCATCCATCGTGCCGTAGCCTTCAATAACGGAAGAGAAAAAGGCCGTATCTTCATAACCGATTTCCGGCTGCACCTGAGCCACCGCAGTAGAGGGATTGCATAGTGCTGCCACCACCAGAACCGCTAAAAATACCAGAAATATCGGATTGATTATTTTGCCGATCCAGTCTGTAATGCGACCCGGACGCAGAGAAAAAAACAGCACAAGCGCAAAAAAAACTAGGGAGAAAATGAACAGTACCGGTGCCTGAGTCCTGTCTCCCAACATGGGAGCAATACCGGTCGTAAAAGATGTGGTTGCACAACGGGGAATTGCAAAGAACGGTCCGATTGTCAGGTACAAAAGACATGTAAAGAAGATACTATACCCTTTACCCACTCTATTTGTCATGGACTGCAAGCCATCAGAGTGTGTATTGCCGATTGCTGCCACGCCTAAGATAGGAAATCCAACGGCCGTAATGATAAAGCCCAATATTGCCGGCAAAACATTTGCACCGGCAAGCTGACCCAGGTGAACCGGGAATATCAGGTTTCCTGCGCCGAAAAACATTCCAAACAATGTCCCGCCAACCAAAATGCGTTGACGCGCTGTCAATTTAACCTTTGTTTCCATCTGTTATCTGCTCCTTTAGGGCTATTTTTGTCTTTGCTCTGTTTAGATATGTGCCTTTTTCTGTATAGTCACTCACTTTTATGTATTTCATTATATCATACCCCTTGACAATAGTAAAAAGCCACTCCATAATAGTTATATGATAATTTGTAATATCCTATCAAAAAATGGAGGTAGCCGCATACTGTCCGGATTTTGGGGCAGACTTCTTCGGCTTAGGGTAATATGGACAGTAAAAAATTCGAAATATTAATTACCGCGGTAGATTTAGGAAGTTTTTCCCGTGCTGCAGAGGTTGTAGGTTACACCCAATCCGGTCTGACCCATTTGGTTGACAGTCTGGAGCGGGAAATCGGCATTCAGCTGATTACCCGCAGCCACAGCGGCATTGCCCTGACCCCGCAAGGTCAGCAGCTGCTGCCTGCCATACGGGATTTTTTGCGGGCAACCGCAAATCTGGAAAACAGCATTTCCACCGTCTCTGCGGAACAAAACCCTACCATCCGGATAGCAGCATATTCCAGCATCGCCATGCACTGGATGCCGGAAATCTTATACCGTTTTCGCCGTATTTGTCCGGATGTTCAGGTGGATCTGCGTATGGTGGATAACGCATTGGAGCCCTTTGAGCTATTAGAAAGCGGTAAAACCGATGTTATCTTTGCCAGCAGACAGACAAATACCGCCTGCGAATGGACCCCGCTTTATCGGGAAAAAATGTATGCGATCCTGCCACGCAGTTATCCGCTAAATGGCAGACAAAGCTTTCCTATAGAAGAATTTTCCGGAAAGGAATTTTTGATGCCATACGGAAAATTTGATATCGACGTCCTTGCAGCTATGAACCGATCCGGTGTCTTGCTGAACGCCACCGCATGCCGGGTAGATGATGAAACCGTTATCCGTATGGTAGGCAGAGGACTGGGCGTCAGTATGATGACCGAGCTGATGATCCGCGGACGAACCGATGATGTTCTGTGCGTACCGGTGGAGCCCTTCACTATCCGGGAGCTGGGTATGGGAATGCACCCAGCCGACCTGTCCGCCAATTCTGTTCCGCAGACCGATCCGCTTTCACAGCTGAAAAATTGTGTTCTGCAGTTTATCAAAGAACTGCAATCGTACTGATAAAGGTAACAAGACCCTGTTACCCATTTTTGCGGTAACAGGGTCTTGTCTTTTATCATTTTCGTATTCTTATCTGCCGTACTGCGCATCCAATACGCCGTTTACGATCTTTGCCCATCGGCTCAGTCGGCTTGGGTCGTGACCAACCGTACTTATATCCTTCAAAACATAGTCATAGCTACAGCCATACTTTTCGCATACCCGGACCGTTTCTTCAATCTCTTTGCGGACGACCTCCTCGTTAAAATCGCCCGACATATTAGAGGGATTTGGTTTACGGGAAAGGACATAATCCCCCCGTATCTGTTCGGCACTCATCTCCAGGTCAGCAAAGGGAGAGACGCCAATTTTTCTCAAATTGGGCAGCTTTCGCAGATAGGGAATAACCCGCTCCAACGGTTCGCAGCAACCGTAGTAAATCAGTCCAAACCGTTCAATCAGCTCTTTCATATGTTCAATTTCAAACTCATTATACATAGCGGGAGAACAACTACCCAGGGACTGTGCCATACACCGCAGCCACATATTTTTCATTTTATTGGGCTGACCTGGCTCAGTTTTTTCAAACTCACTGACAAAAGGGGCGGTGCAATGCAGCGTATCCCCATAGCGGATATCCCCCAGCAAGCCCAGCTTCTCCTGTTGTTCCAGCATATCTGTATGCACATTCACATACCGCTGCATCATGGCATGGATAAATTCCGGGCGATCGACCATATCGATGTAGGTGTTTTCTACCGTATGAAACCGCACCAAAGAATCCCACGGGGGCAGGTAAATATAAGCACGGCCGTTTAACTTTGCCTCTAATGCGCCGCCAAGCAGCTCCGTTGCCTTTTCCAGCCGTTGGGCGTCCTGTTCCGGGTGGGCAATCACCTTCATCGGGCGTATCTTCTCTAACGAAGCCTCATCCGGCAGTTGATCCTCATATTTATGAGAGACGATGTTGTTGCCCTGCTCTGTTTCCAATATTTTAGCCTTTTCCTGCAAAATCCAACCCTGAACCTCATAGGCTTTTTCAAAGTAAAAAGCATTCGGAAAGATGTCATTGGTTCGAAAATGGTTCCAACGATACAGGCTTTTTCGGAAATAATCCTCCAAGCCTGCCGCAAAATCATCTTCACATTGACGGGTCAACTCGCCTTCGCCGTTCAGTTCTACCCAGGGCAGCTCATCAATATGAACA
This sequence comes from Faecalibacterium sp. UBA1762, assembly GCA_002314755.1. Classification (GTDB taxonomy): domain Bacteria; phylum Bacillota; class Clostridia; order Oscillospirales; family Ruminococcaceae; genus UBA1762. The sequence continues at coordinate 78,232 of DCHC01000041.1, forward strand.
AAGGGTCTGCCACCCTTTAGGTCGTTGGTATTATAGGCCAGCTGAATAGACCGTTTGGTTTGCTCGCTTTCCGCGATCTCCCGATATCGGGCTGCCAGCTCCCGTACTATTTTTTTGTCATGCTCTGTAAAATAAGTCATCAAAGACTCCCTCTTTTCCTTTTTAATTTTATGACCGTTCCCTATTCAGAATCGTATTGCACCAGATAATTCAGCAATTTTTTAGTAATTCTCTATTTCCGCCTTTACCAGCTCATACCATTCCGTCAAGCACTGAGGGCGGCGGTTGACCGTAGTAATATCCTTTAGTATAAAGGTCACCGGTGTATTGCTGCGCGTGCAGGCCGCAAGGGTTTCCCGGATTTCTTTTTTGATCGCATCTATATCTGGGTAGCCTGTTGCCACATACGCCGGGTTCGGTTTTCGCGCCATAGTATAGCGGTTGCCCATCGCCTGGGCCTGTCGTGCTACATCTGTCCAAGGGCTGGCCGAGATTGTGCGCACTGTGTTTAATTTGGAAACAATATCTATCTTTTTATCCAGTGGGTCACAGCAGCCGTAGTTGACCCAACCAAAACGATCGTACAACGGCTTCATATATTCAATTTCAAACTCATCGTGCATTGCCGGAGATATCTCAGAGAAGATCTGTGCTGCACCGGAAATCCAACAGTCCGAGGTTTTAATGTGATTTTGATCGATGTCATACCATTTGTTCTCATCTACATAGGTTTCCATGCAGTGACAGATAGTACCCGGTCCGGCCTGCAATAGATTTTGTGCCTCGTATTGGTCAACCATATTCATATAAACCGAAACCAGTTTTTTCATCAGCTTGTGCATTAGCTCCGGTTCATCATAAAAGGACCAAAGAACCTTTTCCGCTCCACGGCAAAATACAATCCAGTCCCACAGTCCTGCCCAGATCATCACCCCAGACGGCCGTAACGGAATGATATCACCTATCAAATCCTGATACAACTGCTGCTGTTTCCTGGTAGCCATTTCATCATACTGTATCGTGCAGTTGTGCAGCTTATCCAGCGCTGCTTCATCCGGAAACTGATCTACAAATAGATGCGTCTCTGCCCCTTCATGACCGGTTTCGTCAGTTCTCTCCCCTATTGTAATGCCGTTTCCACTATCGGTAAATACCTTGGGATAGGTTAAAAAAGGCGGAAGAACCATATCACCTTTAAAATGCCTGTACTTATACAGTGTCTGACGCAAGGGCAGCTCAATCTCACGCAACGCAGCATCCTGACATTGGCAGGTCAGTTCACCGTTGATATCCAACTCGTGCCACGGCAGTTGGTCTAACATAATCGTGGGTTTTGCCGTTGCGTCCAAGGCGTTCAGTCTGCCCCAGTTTTTTGCAACTGTTTTCTGGCTTTCCAGTACTGCCAGCTCTGCATACTGTCCGGCAAGATTTCGTATGATTTCCCGATCCTTCTGTGAAATCATTTCTCTTTCCCCCTTTCGGCCTGATAGCCTTTGCCCTCATTATAGCTTTGTCTTTCGATAGTTTCCAGTCTTTTTTTCTGTTTTTGCATTATTTGTGCATTTTCCGGTTGAATTTTCAAAAAAGACAGATACCAATTTCATAGCATCTGTCTTTATGTGGGTTTGTTTAAAATTTTTTCCAGGTATCCTTACTGAACAACAATAAAATCGGGAAAATCTCCAAACGACCTGCCAGCATATCTAATATCAGTATCAACTTGACCGGCCAGGAAAAAAACGCAAAATTTTGAGTGGGTCCCACCGCATTCAAGCCCGGGCCGATATTGTTCAGTGTTGCCGCAACCGCTGTAAAACCGGTGGTGAAATCCCGGTTGTCCAGGCTGACCAGCAGCAGCGAAACAAAAAACAGACACACATAGGAAACCAAAAAAGAATTTGTGGATTTCAGAACCGCTTCCGGCAAAGGTTTTCCATCCATATGCAGCACCGATACGCTTTGCGGATGTAAGGTATGCTTACACTCCCGTCGGACATTCCTAGCCAGAATCAAAACGCGGGAAACCTTAAATCCGCCGCCGGTACTTCCTGCACAAGCACCGATAAACATCAAAATAACCAGCAGCGTTTTAGAAAACTCCGGCCAAATATCAAAATCCGTTGTTGCAAAACCCGTGGTTGTTATAATAGAACTGACGGTTAAAAATGCATGCCGCAAACCTTCGCCAAAGGTAGAAAACATCTTGCTGATATTGATGCAAATAACCGCTGTAGAAAGGCCGATAATACCCAGATAGGTCCATACCTCTTCCATTGCGGCGGCCTTGCTCCACTTGCGCAACAATAGAAAAAAATAGAAGTTGAAATTGATGCCGAATAGCATCATAAAAACACCCACCACAACCTGGATATACGGAGAGTAAGAGGCGATGCTGTCATTTTTAATTCCGAAGCCGCCGGTACCTGCCGTGCCGAACGCGGTGGTCAAAGCCTCAAACACAGTCATTCCGCCTGCAAGTAAGAAGATGACCTCTAAGGCGGTCAACCCCAGGTAAATACCATACAATATTTTTGCGGTAGTCTGCATTTTGGGCACAAGCTTTTCAACCTGGGGACCGGGGCTCTCTGCTTTCATCAGGTTTACGTGGCTACCACCGGTCAAGGGCAACAGCGTAAGCAGAAACACCAAAACACCCATGCCGCCAATCCAATGGGTAAGACTGCGCCAAAACAACAGACATTTCGGAAGATTTTCTACCTGGGGTAAAATACTGGCGCCGGTTGTAGTAAACCCGGATACTGTCTCAAAAAGCGCATCCACCGGATCTTTGATTGCACCAGCAATCAAGAACGGTAAAGCGCCCAAAATACTGATAATAATCCAGGTGAGGGCGGTAATCACCATACCTTCCCGCTGGTACATCATCCGCTTTACAGGCTTATTACGAACAAACATCCAACCAATTACAACACACAGTACCGCCGTAATAACCAGCGACCAGGTTGCTGCCTCCATGTAACAGATGCCCACTACAACCGGCAACAGCAGCAATGCCCCTTCACAAAGGCAAACCAGTCCCAGCACATAGACAACCATTGCAATATTCATTTCCGTGACCTCACTATTCTGACAGGAAAAGCTCCGTCCTTACTGTTTTTGCGCTTTGTCGGTTTTAAAGCAGTATCTCTGTAATATCATGCAAACCGCGTTCCAAAGTGACAACAATAACAGAATCTCCCAAACGGATACAATCCTTACCGCGGGGAATGATCACATCCTCCCCATGCGTGATACAACAAACCAACATTCCTTTTTTCAGCTTCAGCTCGGAAAGCGGCACATTGGTCAGCTTGCTTTCCTCTGAGACGGTGAATTCCAACGCCTCTACACGGTCGTCCAAAATTCGGTACATGGTTTTGATGTTGCTGCCTGCCTCATTTTGCAAAGCTCGTACATAGGTTAACACAAAATCGCTGACCATATCCTTAGGGTAGACAATAGAACCAATGGACAGTCCATCCAGCAAACTGTCAAATTCTACTCTGTTGATCTTTGCCACTACCTTAGCGTTACTATGTCTACAGGCATACATTGCAAGCAGAATATTTTCCTCGTCCATATTAGTCAAAGCAACAACAGACCCGGCAGTATCAATTCCCTCCGCGTTCAGATTTTGCTGGTCGGTACCGTCTGCATGAATAATTTCCGCCTCCGGCAGATCCGAAGCCAAAAAACGGCAGCGGTCAGCATCCTGCTCAATCAACCGTACAGGAATATTGTGGGTCAGCAGATCCTTGGCCAGATAATATCCGACCGTGCCGCCCCCAACTATCAAGGCACTGTCCACCGGTCTTGTAGGTAGATGAAGCTTTTGGAAAAATGTAGTTGCCTGGTCCTGTGTCGCCAAAAAAGAAACCACATCTCCTCCATAAAGCTTGTAACTGCCATTAGGAATAAAAATACTTTGACCCCGCTCAACAGCACAAATCAATACACTGCATGCAAGCTTTTGGGGTATATCTTTCAGAGCAAGTCCCACTAGCGGACAGTCATCCTGTAATTCAAATTTAATTAACCGAACCCTGCCCTCGGCAAAGGTATCAATTTTTGCCGCTGCAGGAAACCGCAATAATCTGGATATCTCCCGGGCTGTTGTCAATTCCGGGTTCATTATAGTAGAAATGCCCAACTGCTGCTTGATAAAATCCAGTTCATGGCTGTAAAGAGGATTGCGCACCCGCGCAATTGCATGGCATTGGCCTGCCTTTTTTGCAAACATACAGCACAGCAGATTCAGCTCGTCCGATCCAGTAACGGCGATCAGGACATCCGCCCCCATCATACCTGCCTCGGTTAGCACCGCAATGGAGGAACCGTTGCCCACAATACCCATGACATCCAGATTTTGTGTAACCTGGCGTATTTTTTCCGGGTCAGTATCAATCATTGTAATGCTATGGCCTTCTTCTCTTAGCTGAAAAGCCAAAGCGCGCCCTGCTTTGCCGCATCCCACTAAAATAATGTTCATGCCTGTGGACTCTCCTTTAATGCAACACCCGATCAACCGGAAGCTTCCGGCATCTTTTCGGTTTTATTCATTAGCACATAGTTTTCCCTTATGATAACACGCTTTTAATAAAAGTCAATGCCCGTATACTGATAACGAAAAAACCACCAAAGCGGTGGTTTTTCGTGGTGACTCACCGGGGATTCGAACCCCGGACACCCTGCTTAAAAGGCAGGTGCTCTGCCGACTGAGCTAGTGAATCAAATATTCAGTTCATTCAACTGCCAAAAGAATTTCAGCGCCTATATAGTATAACAGGATATATCTTGTTTGTCAAGTTTTTTTTACAAAAACGCGCAAAAAAGGGCTGACGCTGAAGTTACAACAACTTGACACCGACGTGTTTTCGGTTGACTCCGATGTGTTTTGCTTTGTCTGTTTTGCGGTTGTAGATTTGTCAATGATGTGAGA
>DCHC01000002.1:0-150 GCA_002314755.1 Faecalibacterium sp. UBA1762
GCTCAACGCCTCTTGCAAGCGAGCCATTCGGTCTTGCCAACCGTATGACTGCCAAATCGCTTGATGCCATCGGCTCGATAGGCGGTCCTCGTTGCTGCAAACGTGATTCTTATCTTTCCATACTCTCCGCCATCGACTTTGTAAAAGAGC
>DCHC01000002.1:204-13744 GCA_002314755.1 Faecalibacterium sp. UBA1762
CGGTAAGCATTGTCCTTTTTCAAAGACAAATCACAGAGAATAACTCATTCAGTTCTATGTATCGGAGCAGGTTAAGCCTGCTCCTTTTTCTTATCCTGTCCTATGCTGTTCCATTACCCTACCGGCATATTCCTTTTTGCTCTCATGGGAGAACGGTCTTTCTGCCCAATCCGGCACATTCGAAACATACTCCACGGCAACGCCTTGGCGTATATCCTCGACAAACCTTGATTCGTTACTGTCGGGAATGTCAAGATAACCTCCAAACTTGTAGTAAATCGCCACACGCTGAACACGGCTTTTTCCGATGCCCTCCGTTTCATACACGTCGATGTGGTCAATCAGCTCGTTAATGAGCTGCCTTGTAAGTGTCCGCATCTGAATGAACTTTCGGATAGCACCGATGAATTGCTCTCGCTGGCTTGCGATATTATCCATATCGGCAAGTTTTTTCCGCAGATCCAACACCTTTCGTTTCAGTGTTTCACGCTCGGAGGCGTATTCGGCCGAAAGAATGTTGTAATCGTCCTCTTTGGTCTTGCCGATGACCTTTTCCTCGTAGAGATTTTTCAGCAGCTTCGGAATCATTTCAAGACGCATTTTCGATTTGCGAAGTTCTGCTTTTTTGTTCCATCCGCGAATCCACTCCTTCCAGCAGAGACATTCTTCCAGAGACGTTCTTCGCTACTGCCGCCACGCGAAACTTTTTCGCATACATATAGAGCAGATTTCCACTTCTGCGGATATCGGTGATTATTATAATACAGCCATTATGCTTACGTACGATAAGCCGATTCAAGTATTCACCTCTTTTGATTTCCATATCGCCCTCAATTTAATATTATTGCCGATTCCGCCATATATGTTAAATGAATTATACCGCGAATTCAATTTGTTGCTAACGCATTCTATTTAATATTTTTAACGATTACGGCGTAATTATTAATCAAAATTTGTTGTGAATGACATTTCGAGTGTTTTCATTGAATTATTTTGTGATAATTCACGAAAGCAGCCTACTGTGTTTAATTTTTATGAGGTCAAACCGGATCATTTCTTTGTACTTCTTTACAGAGTAAAGAAGTATGCAAAAACAGTAACCGACGAGCAACAAATACGCAAAACCGCAGATATGCCGTTGATAAATGACATCAAAAACTTGTAAATCAAAGAAAAGTGTGGTATTATAACCGACAATAAATTGTGCATCATAAATAGTCTTTTTAGAGGAAACAGATATGAATATTGAACGGCTAAACGGAATTATCGATATTTACATAGACCAATTCGATGTCCTTAGTAAAGAACATTCTGAAAATATGAAATGGGCGGCAGTTCACCATTACAAAAATAGCTTCAATATCAGTGCCACCGATTTTTATGAGATGTTCAAATACGCGATGTCGAAATCGAGCATCATTATTAACAACGGAACGGTGCAACCAGTCAACGGTATACTCAAGCTGATTGGACATGAGCCAGAAACTATGCGCAGCCTTTTCGCTATGCTGTACGCAGATGATAGCGGAGAATTGGATAAGCGCCAGATCAAGATTGAAAATTTCGTTGACGAGGCGAATAAGTTACTTGAAAAGTACGAGCGTGGCAAGTGGAAATATAAGCAGGACTTCCGTTCTGTTCTTGCCTACCTCGTGTTTTATCAGCCAGAGAATAACTACTTCTACAAATCCTCTCAGAGCCAGCCCTTCTTCCGATACCTCGAATATGGCGAAGAAATCGGCTATGGCCAATATTTCAAGCTTTCGCACTATTACAGAATGTGCGATGAAGTACGCGATTACCTTGCTACACATGAAGCACTACTCACTCGACACAACGAGAGATGGAATGTGGTTGGCGACACTGCAGATAATCTGCACATTTTAACATTTGATATTATGTACTGCAGCATTGTATATGGTTTCTATGAGTACCACAACTATTTGAAGGTTATCAAAAGAAGCAAGGCCGATATCGCGCAGCAGAATCTTGAGGATGAAATTGAAGTTAATCGTCGCGAACTGGAAGTACTAGAAACAGAGATGAGCGCAGCATGTGACGCACGCGACAGCATTCCCGAAATCCTTATCGTTGGACAGAATGTTCGCCATAAATTATTCGGAATCGGAAAAGTAGTAAAGCAAAACGGTAGTCACATTGAGGTTGCATTTGCTAGCCGCACCTCCAAGTTCAGCATTTCAGAGGCCTTCATTAATGGCTTTTTGATATCAGAAGATCCGACAATCCTTCTGCGCTGCAAGGAGATTGAGTCCGCGATTGACGCTTGCGATAAACTGGAAAAGGCCATCAAAGCAAAGAAGTCAGAAATTGATTCTCTGGTTGCTAAACTGATGAAGTAATTTACGCTTCATATGAAAAAGACTTCTAATGGATAATCATATGTAAATTAACCGGAAACAAATCGGTACCTTTTGGGTCGTGTTTACACATCAAAAATCCTTGAAACAACAACGGTTTCAAGGATTTTTCTTCCCATATTTCAACTTGACCAGTTTCTTGACCAAACCTCCATAATTGCATCATGAAATAAACCACATACCCTATAAAACGCCGTCTCGCTCTTGTTTTATAACAAATCTTGAGACATACTTTTTTAAGACGGAAGTCATTTTTTCTTTTCGGAGGGCAAGCAATGAAAGTCAGTTCGCAGTTTACCACATGGGTAACCCGTGCCTTGATGTTATTCATCCTACCGACCCACTCCATCCGATTGTCCGCTTTGAGTTGCTCGGTGATGCCTTCAAAATCAGCGTACTCTTTCATCAGTTTCTCGAACATTTCCTGTGCGTGGTTGTCTGTCTCAGTCAGATGCTTTTCGAGTGTGCCTTTCATCCTCATCACATTGATGACCGCAGGCTTGTGCTTTCTCCGATAGTCGTAATGCCGTTGGTCTCGCCTGCCGGCTCGGTCGGTGTTTCTGCCTACGGCAGAGGTGTCCGCCGGACACCCGCACCCCCAGATGCCGATACTTTTTACAAATTCGTCCCTCATAATGCAAATACCTCCTTTGCAATATCATTGTACCGCAAAGGAGGCATCTCGACAAATGTGCGATTTTTGATATTGCCGACATCGGCAAAAAACACAACAATGAATAGTTAATACATTTTGATATTTTGCCGATAATGTGATATACTATATTCGTATAGAAAGCGAGAGTGAACTATGAAATATATTTCTGTTACGGATGCGGCAAAAAAATGGGGTGTGTCCGAGCGTAGCGCTCGCGGTTACTGTGCTGAAGGAAAGATTGACGGCGCATTCCTAACCGGCAAGACGTGGAATATCCCCGAAACTGCGGAGAAGCCCGACCGCATCAATAAGCATACCGATATACCAAAAACGCTTCTTGAGGTGCTGAAAGCCGAGAAAACGGCGAAGTTACACGGCGGTATATATCATAAAATTCAAATCGACCTGACCTACAACTCCAACCACATTGAGGGCGGTCGCCTCACTCACGATCAAACCCGCTACATCTTTGAGACGAACACCATCGGTGTATCTGACGGAACTGTAAAGGTGGACGATGTGGTTGAGACAGCCAACCATTTTAAGTGCATTGATATGGTTATCGACAGCGCGAATCATGTGCTGAGCGAGGCGTTTATCAAGCAGTTGCATGCCGTTTTGAAAAGCGGTACATCCGATTCCCGTCTCGATTGGTTTGCTGTTGGGGATTACAAAAAAGTACCGAATGAAGTTGGCGGCATGGACACCACCGCCCCGGAGAATGTTGGCATCCATATGAAGAAGCTACTTTCCGAATACAATGCTATTGATGACAAAACATTTGACGATCTGCTGGACTTTCACTACCGTTTTGAATGTATCCATCCGTTTCAAGACGGCAATGGCAGAATCGGGCGCCTGCTTCTTTTCAAAGAATGTCTTCGGGTAGGATTGGTGCCCTTCATCATCGAGGACGACATAAAGATGTTTTACTATCGCGGCTTAAAGGAGTGGCAGAACGAGCGCGGTTATCTGCGTGATACCTGTCTCTCTGCACAGGATAATTTCAAGAAGTACCTGGACTATTTCCGGGTGCCGTATGAAGAATAATCTGAGAGGTGCTAAAATAGACTTCCATTCAATAATTGAATCTATGTGGTTACACTCGAAATACTATTCCAGTTTGCTTTCAACGGTTGTTCGGCTTCGAGAAAGCGGCGATTCTTATGCAGCTTTATTAGTCCTGTTCAATATGATGGAATTAGTTTTCAAATCTATCCGCGAAGATGATACTCACAATCTGATGGATGATGTTAACTGGCTATATAACAATGGCTTGCTAACTGAAGATGAAAAGCAATTCATCAATTCTGAAAACGGAGTGCGAACAATCAGAAATAAAATGACTCATAAGGATTGTTACTCGTACTGTATCGATATTAACGATGTTGCTTATCCGTTTGCAGAAAAAGAAACTTGGGATATAATTTACGACCTCATTGCGCCAAATACAATTTGGATTATCAACAATGTAATCTCACGAAAAGCGTAGATGATTTATCACTCATGAAAATTTTACCGGTTCAATAACTATTGCTTTTTCTTTTTTAATAGTACGTAAAATTGGAAACTCATCATTGCAATCAAAACCGTGCAAACTAAACAAACCGTCAGGGTTGAGCCGTACTCGCTATAGCAAAACACCGCCTCACTACCGGCAGAAAAGCCGTTTTATTGCGGCGTTGTATAAAACCAACTGAAAGCAAAAAAACGGTGACAAAGCTGTCACCGTTTTTTAACATACCGTCGCTTACATTTTTTTGAGTGTCCCTCCGGGTGGCCTTTTATTCGATCAGCTCGATCCCATGCTGCTGACAGGCGCGGCGCAGCTCCTCAATATCCACCTCACCGGTTTGCAGCATTTTTTGCATATTGGAGCCGATGGAAAGAGAGGAGACTTTTTGTCTGCCGGAGGCACGAACAAGCTGCTCCGGTGACCAGCCAAAACGACACCACAGATTGCTTGTATTATTCAGCCGTGTGTAAAGTTGAATGATCTCCTGTGCCTGCCGCATATCATACACCGCGCCGTAATCCTCACTCAACAGCTGGAACAGTTGTTCAATTGGGGAAAAATACGGCTCACCCAGCCCCTCCAGAATAAAGTTTTTTACTTTCTTCAGTATTTTTTCTGCTGCGGGTCGCCGGAATTTTTGCAGCAGAGCGGGGTAGCTTGCCGCCTTTGCGTAGTAATCCAGGTCAAACTGCTCCTCCCGAGTGATGACCGTTATACTGTCCAACCGTTTGCCCTTGACCGACTGCCCATCACAATCGGTCAGGCGATATTCTTTTCCGTCTTTTTCCCGCCCTTTACCGCAGCAGCGTAGCGCGCTGATATATCCGGCAAACGCCTTGCCCGGCTCGGTCGCGTAAAACGGATCCTGCACAAAGGAGAGCAGCTCCTGCTTTGGGGGCAGATACGGCGGAAAATCTGCGCGCCCGTGCTCCAAACGGTACACCCTGTGGTATTTGCCGTAGCCGATACTTATCAGATCCTTATGCACCAGCAGACGGTTTTCCGGCTCCGGCTTTTCGGCAGAGTAGATCTCGTTGATATCCGCCACATAGTAGGCAAGGTCAGCCTGCCGCTGCGCCACACCCGCAAAGGCGACAAAATCCTTTTTGCGAACCGTCGCAGCACCCTCGTAATGCTTAAAAATCTCCCAGGCTCCCTCTATCTCCAGACAGCCGTACAGATGCGCAAAGGCGTTGAAATACCGGTGCAGTGTTTGGAGTTTCGCCTCAGACAGACCAAGTTGTGCATATTTCTTTTCCAATGATTTTACAGATAACGGCTTTTGCATTTTGGCACGCCCCCTTTCTTCTGTATTCAGACTACCATTTGTCTGCCTCCGTGTCAGGAATATTATAAGAAAAGTGTTTCTTGCTTGACAAGCCGACCCAGGCGTGAGATAATGGCACGGTTACCCAATTACTTAAACGGAAGGCTTTTTATGAAGGTTTTTTTACTGTTTACTCTGGATTTTATCTGCGGCTTGGGTTCCCGCGGCTGCAGCAAGGAACTTTCTGCCATGATGGATGGCAAAGGCACCGCCGGCAAACCCCTATACCTGATATTGAACGGGCTGCTGGCCTGCATCTTCTTTTGGTTCAGCAGCCGGTTTCAGATTGCCGTCAACGCCACAAACCTCGGGTACGGCGCAGCCTACACCTTTTTGGTCATTGTGGCGCTGACCGTGGCGCTGTACATCTACTGCTATTTTTCAGTGGCGGTGGTCTGCGTCGTCACCTCCGCAGGCAGTCTGATCCTCTCCTCCCTGTGCGGCTTTTTGTTTTGGCACGAGGAGGTTACCCCGGCTGTGCTGCTGCGCATCTGTCTAATGGTAGCAGCGATTGCGTTGGTCTATTTCAGCAACAAAAAAGAAGAAAAGCCTATCGCTGAGGCTACCCCGATAAAAAAGCCGGTGAACAGAGGCGTTTTGATCATCGTGATTCAGCTGGTCAACACGGTGCTGGTCACCGTGGTCAGCAAGCTGTATGCCGCCACCCCGGTCGCCCACCAAAGCAGCTCGATGTTTTTTCTGGTCAATGTGTTTCTGATTTTGTTTGCGGGGGGCTGGCTGGCCGTGCTGTTTATGCGGGATAAGGTCACCACCGTCCGGGAGATACGCCATTTTCGACCACGGGTCATGGGCGCTATATTGGGCAACTGCGTATGCTCTAACACCAGCTCGCTGGTGTCGGTGGCGCTGCTGCAGTTGGTGGCCGTATCAGTCTGTTCGCCCATCTCCTCAGCACTGGGCATTTTGTGCGGGGTGCTCATCAGCCTGCTGCGCGGGGAAAAGCTGAACGCCTTTTTGTACGGGGCTGTAGCGGTATGCCTTGTTGCCATTGTATTGCCCGGCTGATCTGCCGCACTGAAAAAAACGGTATGTAAAACAGTTGCCATACTTTATGGGAATGTGCTATAATGCAGGCAGAAAGCGCCGATACCGGCGAGAAGGGAAGAAAAGAATATGAACCTGAAGGAAGATACCGTCAATCTTGGCCGCCAGCGGGAGCTGGACCTGGTCAAGGCTCTTGCCATTTTCTTTATGATTATTATTCATGTGTATGAGGAAATGTCGGTCATCGACAGCACTGTGCTTTGCACTAAGCCGCTGGATGTAATACTGCAGTTTTTAGGCGGACCCTTAGCCGCCCCCGTCTTTATGTTTTCGCTGGGGCTTGGGCTCAGCTACTCCAGCCATCGGTCGCCCGAGCTACTAATCAAACGGGGCATCAAGCTGTTTTTGCTTAGCTACCTGTTCAATATTGTCCGGTTTTCCATTCCCTATCTGCTTGCGGTGGGCTGGAGCACAGAAACCGCCCAGTTCGCCCTATACCTGACACTGCACATTGATATTCTGCCTTTTGCGGGGCTGAGCTTTATTTTAACCGGTCTGCTGAAAAAGTGGAACATTTCGGTTTACGGGGTGGTGTTTATCGCCGTGCTGCTGCAGGGCACCGGGTTGGTCATCACCTCGTTGTGCGAATTTGACACCCTTGTTGGGGTCTTTCTCGGCGGACTGTTTATCAAAACCGGTATTCCCAGCTATTTTCCCCTATTCCAGTGGTATATCTACCCGGCGCTGGGTCTGCTATTTGCCAAATACCTGCGGCATATAGAGGATACTGACAAGCTATACAAAACCATGTTTGCCGTCTCGGCTGCGGTGTTGTTCAGCTTTTGCGCCACCATGCACGCCATCGGCTTTGATATCCGCAATCTGTTTACCCTGGCGGACGAGCTGTACTACGACCAGAATTTCCTGCATACCTGCTTTATCCTTGCCTGCATCGGGCTGGAACTTTCCGCCGTCCACTTTGTCTTAAAGCTGGTGCATCTGCCCCGGGTAGACAAGGTAATCGGCTTTATGAGCAGCAAGCTGAACACCATCTACATCATTCAGTGGCTGATTATCGGCTGGCTGGGCGAGCTTATTCTGAATGAGACCAGCTACTGTACCACCACCACCGTGGTGCCGGTGGGCATATTACTGACTGCTGTCTCGGTCGCTTTGGCCTGGGTGTACTGCAAGTTGGTCAAAAAAGGCAAAAAAGCTCCCGCAAAGGCATAAAAATGCCTTGGGAACCAGCTGACTGACCCCCGACAGATTTTCGCAACAAAACGCCCTCCCCGCTGTCGGATACCTGGTAGCGAAGAGGGCTTGCATTTTATCCGTTGTTCTGTTTTGGACAAAGGGTCTGGCCACGTTTATCCCTGAAAGATCATCTCCCGCAGTCTGCGGACAAAGTAGCTGTAGTTTTCAAAGGTGACCTCGGGCGGAATCAGATGATCCAGCGCAGGGAAATAGCAGGTAGTGTTGATCAGCGGGGCAATACGGGCCAACTCTTTATCTATGGCAGCCGGGCCGCCTGCCAACGCCCGTTTATCTATGCCGCCCTGCATAGACATGGCCGGGTAATCTCGACGCAGCTGTAGAATACTCTTGGCTCCGTCGGTGACCTCAAAGGGCATCATCATATTGATGCCGGCCTTGGCAAAAACAGGGATCAGCCCTTCGCAGTTGCCATCGGTATCCAGCTGGATGATCGGGATGCCGTGCTGCTTACAAAACTCAGCGATACGGCGATACTGGGGCAGCATAAACTGCCGCACCATATCGGTAGAGATCATAGAGCCCTGTTTGCCGGACATATCCTCCCAAATATGGAAGATATCCACCCGGATCACCTTACATATTTTGGCGTATAGCGCCAGCCAGAAATCCGTCAGGTCGGACATGATCTCCCGCACCAGCTCCGGTGTGTCGTAAAAGGCGTACAGACACTCCTCCACGCCCATCAGATCCCGCAGGGTACCAAACAATCCCCAGGGGTAGCAGCCCACCTGTACCGGGGCGTCAGTGTTTTTCCACTGCTGCACAATTTGGTCAAAATCCGCTGGGAACCGGGCAGGGTCATCCGGGTTCAGCCGTTCATCTCGAATACGATGCCACTCCTCAGCATTGGTGACCGGGGGACGCACCACATGGGGAATGGTATCCCCGTCCAGCCGACTTTCCACAATCTGCCCCATGATATTGCGCTCTATTTTGGTGTGAGCATTGACCTGCAGCACCTCCGGCTGATAGGCGGGGCTATACAGAACATTTACCGCCGAGGAGGCCATAATGACCGGCGGGTCAAAGCCAAAGCCCTGCCGCCAGGCGTTCTCCGGATCTTTTACTCCCTGTTTACGCCAGGCCTCCAATGTCTCGCCCCAGGGGCCAAAGTAAAACAAAAAAGGTGAGCGGTCAATGGGCCTGCCCAGTGCACAGTTGATAAATCTTTCCCGGTTTGTCATTCTTGAAACATCCTTTCTTGTATTACAGTTTCTTCTTTTTCTTTTTTTAAAGGTTTTTAAATATGAAGCTGCCGCCTGGGATAGCCGGTTGCCGATTACCTGCAGTCGGTTGACTGTTACCGTCAACCATAGAAATAATAGCTTACCTGCGACAGCCTGTCAACAGTTTTATCACAGAAAAGAGGTTATTGAAAAATGAAGCTTTCTCTCTCCACCAGCGCGCTGGACAGCCTGATCGCCGCCGGTATGACCGACCGGGAGGTGATTAAAACCGTGCGCAGCTGCGGTTTTACCGCCGTGGATTACGACATGACCTGGGACAACTTTAACCGCCCGGAGGAAACCGGCCGCGCCTTAAAACAGAGCTTGGCAGAGTTCGGTGTGACCGCCAACCAGGCGCACGCGGTGGGGTTTGATTTCGCGAACCCTGCCAACCGGGATAAGGTGTACACCCTACGCAGTTGTTTTCGTTTTTGTCAAGAGGCCGGAATCCCCGCCATTGTGGTACACCCCAGCGCGATACCCGGCAACACCCGGGAGGAATTTTTTGAGATGAACCTGACTTTTTTCCGGTCGCTGATTCCCTTTTGCGAGGAGACCGGAGTAGGCCTGCTGCTGGAAAATATCGGCAACCCCGCAGACCCCTATTTTTTGCCGGACGGTAAGGATCTGCTGGAGATGGTCAACGGGGTGAACCACCTCCTGTGCACTGCCTGCTGGGATATTGGCCACGCCAACCATTTTTCCGCAGTAGAGCATCCACAGTATGATTCCATCATGGCGTTAGGGGATAAGTTGACCGCCATCCATTTTCATGACAACGCCGGTAACTTTGTAGACTCCACCGACCACATCCGGGTGGATATGCATATGGCGCCCTTTATGTCCTGGGTGGGGGGCGTCAACTACGACGCCGTGCTGACCGCTTTGATTGATGTAGGCTACAAGGGCACCTTTAATATGGAGCTGAGCAGTGTCAACCGCAAGCAGTTTGCCGTGCCCTTTATCCGGAACGGCAAACCGGTGGAAAAGCTCGCCGTGCCCCCAGCAGAGCTTTGGGTCAAGGTGTACAGCGCCATCTACGAGATTGGCAAATATATGCTGCAAACATACAGCGTGTTTGAAGAGTGACGGTCTGAGATACCGTCAAAGTAACGCAGGCGGCTGCCCGTCGGACAAAACGGGCAACCGCCTGATTTATGTGATATCGTGTTCCAAAAGGTAGAAAAGTTGTGGAAGAAGAGGGAAAAGCTCACCTCTCGCCCGTCCTCCGGAGCAAAAAACACCTTGGCCTTTTTTCCTCAAAGATCCAGTGGTGCTGTGTGACCTCATCGGCAACCGCCTCATCCAGCATTGCTGAAATAATCAAAACGGTTTTGCTTACCGGTTTCAAGCTTTACATTAGCGGATAAAACTCAGTTTCACAATATCAAATAATATACACTTGTATCACTTTTTGTCTTTTTCCATAAATTTCTCTTGTTTTTATCCAGTCCGTATGATATAATGCTATAAAAATAAACGATTTTTCCCTTTTTTCAAAGCGGAATGAAAAACAGAAAGGACGGTTTACCGAGATGAATTTTGATATGATTGTTGCACTGTACCGCAACTGCAAAAAACAGAGCTTGCGTATTCTGCATAGCAACAATTTTACGGATACCGAGTCTTTGATTATCAACCGGATCGCGACAGACACAGGTTGCTCACAGGATGATGTGGCGGTATCCCTGCATCTGGATAAGACCACGGTCGCCAAGGCAGTCAAGAAGTTAGAGGAAAAAAAGCTGATCTGCCGTCTGCAGAACAATGATGACCACCGCAAAAAAGAGCTGGAGGTCACCGAGGAAGGCAAGGCTCGAGCTGCAGAGATGATGTTGCAGATGCAAAACTGGTTTGAAACGCTGTTCACCTGCTTGACGCCGGAGGAACAACAGCAGTTTGAGGCGTACTGTTACCGGCTGCAGGATATGACCGACGCCATGAGTCTGGATGACGAGGGTTAACCGATTATTCTACGGCTTACCGCAATAATAATGTAAAGAAAACAACAGGCGAAAGCTTCCGATGAGAAGCTGCCGCCTGTTTCTTTTTATCGGCAAATACCCGCCGGATTGAATCACTTTTTCAGATACAGACTGACGCCGACGGCGGAGCTGGACAGGGTAAAGCTGCTGCCGCTAATGGTCAGATATCTGCTGGAGTTTTTCAGCTGTACCTTACCGCTTTTCACGGTAGCTGCCCATTTGGCTGCCGTAGAGGTGACGGAAAGAGTGTAGCTGCGACGCATACTGCTGCCGGAGGAGGCAACGGTCAAATACTTACCGGTGGACTTGTTCTTCAGGGTATAGCCGGTACCGGATTTGGTAATGACCCAAACAGCATTATCCGCTGGGGCGGCGATGCCATCAGCCTGCACCTGGACATTGGTTGCGGTCAGTGTGCTGCCGAACACGGACAGCGCCTTACCGTTCAAAACGATCAGATATTCCGAACCGGAATTGATTCCATCGGTATCCGGCACAAAGGCGGTCTTAGAGGCAACCTTTAACGCGGACTTGGCATCGGTAATAGCTTTTAGTGCCGCATCCACTGCGGACTGCAGGGCACGGGGCTGGTCCGCAACGGACTTGCCTGCCTGAATGGCAGCGGTATATGCACTGTAGCTTTCGGCAGTGTACTCCCCCTGGGCAAGGATACTGTCCAGCTCTTTTTGCAGGGCAGCCTTATCCGTGGCAAGAGTATAGACCAATGTCACCTCACCAGTGGACTGCCGGGCATAGGTACCGGTCAGCGCTGCCGGGGCACGGTAACCGGGTATGGCAGCTGCCTCAATAAGGTAATCAGTTCCGGCAAGGCCGGTCAGGGTGGTATCGTCCTTCAGCTTTACGCCGATATCATCCACCGTGTGGACGGTCAGGGTCTGGTAGACCGGTGCCTCCTTGACGGTAACGGTGTACAGGGTATCGCCTACGGCAAACCGGGTGGTGCCGGGCAGGTTTGCTGTCACCTGAATACGGGTATAGGCTACACCGGGTACGGCAGGCTTACCTGCAGTCACGGTACAAAGACTTGCCGCCGCACCGGAGGAGGTGCCTACCGCAAAGCTGCTGCCGTTAAATCGCAGATAGTATTGGGTCGTTGTGGAGGAACCGGCGCGCTTGGCCTGTTTAAAGATTACATTGCCGCCGGAGAAGACCCACTTGCCGTTGGTAGAGCCGGTGGAAAGGGATAGCGCGCTGGTAGAATGACACAGGTAGTAGCTATCGGCTTTCAAATACATCTGGGATGCATTGCCGGAAAGGGTGAACAGGGTTGCCTTGCTGACATCCTGTACCGCGGAAAGACGGGTGCCGTTTACCGCAAGATAATAGGTTTTACCGTTATATGCGGCAGATACATAATACCGTCCGGCAGCAAACGCAGTTTGGATAGCGGTGCCCCCCTCCACTGCGGGGGTACCGGGCAGGGTATCGCCGCTGACTGTCACCGCAGCAACGGTGCTGTCCAACAGACTCAGGTTTGCCGCAGTGGACAGATCGCCGCTATCATCGGTAAGTGTGACGCTCTCCCCTACGGTCAGGCTCAGCTGACGATTGTTTGCATAGGTGGGAAGCTCCGGCTCCTGTTTGGGTTCTTCTTCGGGCTCCTGGGTGGTGTCATAGGTGACATCCTGTCCGGGGATATAGATCCAGGTTTCGGGAGCAGTGGGGATATCGGCATCCACCGTGCAATACAGTTTGCCCTCTACCCGCGCAAGACCGAATATCAGCCCCGCGGAGGTATCCGGGGTATAGACAATTTCTGACGCGCCGGTATCCAGATTGATCTTGTACACATGATAGGGGCTGGTCATATAAACAGTGCTGCCGTAGCCGGACATACGACACATGCAGTCATAGTAGTTGGCGGTTTTAAAGTTTTGGGGGAACCAGCGCATAGAATCGTCCGGCATATAGAAAAACTGACCGTCCTTTTGCAGCACGCAATAATTCGAAACGGTGTACAGGCTGCCGTTATAGTAGTGGACGGCAGTCTGAGAGGATGCCCACGGCTGGGCAGACTGCTCATACTTTTTGCTGGAACAGGTGGAATCGGTAAAAACCATACCGGGCTGGTCGCCAATGACGATGTAATCCGCTTTAGCGGAGTTGTTCTGCAACAGATACTCTGTGCTGAACAGAAGCGCACCGTGGT
>DCHC01000002.1:13809-24534 GCA_002314755.1 Faecalibacterium sp. UBA1762
TGGTACCATTCGCCATCCACCTTGACCACATTCCACGCGTGGTTGGCATTGTTACTGGAGGCGACAAAGCAATCCATTCCCAACTGATTCAGAAGGACCTTCATGGCAATCGCATAGCCTTTACACACGGCGCAATGATCCACAAACACACCGGAGGCATCATAGATATAGGCGTGATCCTTTACCCGTTCGGTACCGTCATACTCCTTTTTGACACTGTCGGTGGCGTACCGGGTGGTAGAGACCAGATAGTCATGTACCACCAGCACCTTTTGAAAATCGGTGGCATTTTCCGGCAGCAATGCCTTGACCTCTGCCAGAGCCTGCGGCAGTCGGCTTTGATATGCCGCACGCTGCTGATGGTAGTCATCCGCATAGGTGACAGTAAAGCTCAGGGTAGTCTGACTGTTATTCTTCAACAGATAGGTCCAGCACATATCAACTGCACCCACAAGTTCCGGCTCCGTATACAGCAAATAGGTGAATTTTTGGCTGTAATTACCGGGCGTCAGGCCATACTTCGCATCGGTCACATCCTCTACACCGTCAATAATTGCCTGGCGGAATGCGGCATCCGCCTCAGTGTTCATCTCTACGGTGTAATAGCGGTTTGTTTCTGTTTCTGCGGCAAAGATATTGCCGGTAAACAGCGTTGTAAACAACAGTACCGCTGCGACCGCTGCA
Source organism: Faecalibacterium sp. UBA1762 (assembly GCA_002314755.1). Taxonomy (GTDB): domain Bacteria; phylum Bacillota; class Clostridia; order Oscillospirales; family Ruminococcaceae; genus UBA1762. Next base: position 14,494 of record DCHC01000002.1, read on the forward strand.
GCCCAAATACGCTTTTGGTTTCTTTTCATCATCGATCCTCCTTGTCTTACGCTGACCCTCTGGGTCGGTTTGATTTGGCTGGGTCGGACTATTATCATTCCCGCCGGTCTGACGCAGAATAATCCGGCAAGCAGATTCATCAGCCTTAGGCTCTCTTTTTGAGACTGATTCTCTTTTGCGATATTATTATACCAAAAAAGCAGAATTCCTGTCAACTATGTAGATATAAGTGGTGAATATCTTTTTGTTTTTGGCTCATTTTCTACTATTTCTATAGGTTTTATGTGAATTTAAGTAAATCCATATAGACTTTTGGGGAGTATGACAGCGCGGTCTGTCACATGAGAAACGCAGTGTCCGGTTATTCAGTCTTTTTATCTTCAAACCGGAACAGATAAAACCATTCGCCGCATTCGCCCATAATGCCAATGCGTTTAAAGCCCATGGTCTCGTACAGCACCTGACCCCGGATATTTGCCAAAGAGGTGGTCAGCATCAGACCGCCCTTGCCGTCCTGCTTTGCGGCTGCCTGCGCATGGGCGATCAGCTTTCTGCCCAAATGGCGGCCCTTCAGCTCCTCCCGCACAGCAATGCCCAGCCAGGGGATAGAGGTGTTCCAATCCCAACAGAACACCTCGCCTGCCATTTCGCCCTGATACTCCGCCATCCAGTAGCGGCAGTTGGGGTTGCCGTTTGCCAAAAAGGCCAGGGTGCGGTTCTGGTTGCCGTGAAAACGGTTGAAAAACGCCCGGGCTTCGCCGCCCATGGCTTCAAAAAAATCGTTGACCAGCTGCTCATCCCCTGGGTGCATGGGACGAACGGTGATCTCGTCTAAAAAGCTTTTCTCTTCCACAGATGATACCTCTCTTTTTGTTTGGTAAATGGTTCATTTGGTATAGTCGACACAGGCCTGAATATACGCGGCGATATTTTCCGGCGGAACCTCCGGCTCCAGCACATGAGTGGGACAGACCAGCAGACCGCCCTTTGGCCCGGCGATATCCAGATATTTGAAGACAGCAGCGCGAACATCCTGCGGGGTACCGAAGGGCATGACAGTCTGAGTACCGATGGTACCGTGGAAGGAGAGTCGGTCGCCGAAACGATCCTGCAGCATCTTAAAATCCATGACCTCCGGCTGGACGGGATCCAGCACCTGTACCCCCGCCTTGATCAGAGAGGGGATCAGCTCGGTGACCAGGCCGCAGCTGTGGTACTGGATGACGATGTCCGGCTTGATGGCCCGTGCGGCATCGACCACCCGTTTCAGACGGGGCATCAGCCATTCCTCGTACAGCGAAACGCTCATCATAATAGCCCGCTGGGTGCCGATATCATCCCCCAGGAACAGAATATCCGCCCCGGCGCGGGCAAAGCTCTTAGCCCGCTTTACTGCGATATCTGTGACCGCATCCAGCAGCGCGGTGGCCATGGGATCGTCGGTCATCATGTCGCACATCAGGTTTTCCATGCCGCGCAGATACCAGGAGGTCTCCCACACAGTGCAGTGCAGATACGCTTCCGCCGCCTGTCCCTTGGCGTGCAGCTGCTGCACCCTGTCCCGCAGGGCGGCAAAGCCGCTGTCATCAAACATCGGAAACGGATAGCTTTGGATCTGCTCCACCGAATCAAAGTTCTCCATTGGGTGGCGCATATAAGTCATGTGGTAGGCGGCAGCGGAGCCGGGCTCGTGGGCGACGCCCCAAAAATCCACCGTCGCGCCGGGCTTTAACTGCTTGTTGACAAAGTATTTCGCAGTTATCTCCTCCGGCGAGGCTTTCCACGCCGGTGCGTCCAGCACAGCACCTGTCGCCCAAGGGATCTCCATGGGATGCTCTTTCAGATATGTATCAAACCGCTGTGCCGCAAAGGGGGTCATCTGAAAGGATACCGGCATCCGCTCGTAGCCTGTGCGGTGGATGATAGAAAGCAGATTTTCAAGGTCGGTCATCATTTTTCTCTTCCTTCTTTCTTTTTTTCGGGTAAACCCGGTGATCACATAGATGCTGTCTTTTGGCGCTATTCAGTGGAGCCGGGCGGATCATTCCACCCAGTCAAAGTATTCTTTTCCTGCGCCTTGCTCAAAGTGGTATTTCACAATGCCTAAATCCGTCTTGTAGCAGGGCCCGGGCCGCCCTTTGATCTGCACGCCCCGCTCGCCCACCTGCCGAATATAAAACCGCTGCTGATTGATGGCGGTGGGTGCCAGCATTGCCGCCCTGACCCCGTTGACAAACCAGACAGGGCTTTCCTTAGTGAGCTGTGCCAGCTTTTGTGCCGGCTTACTGCGGTGGGGCACACCGGGGGTTACCCCGTAGCCTAAGGCGATGACATCCTGCAGCTTCATGCCCGCCGGGGCGCGGGTGGGTATGGCGCTTTTTTCGTAGGTCAGCGCCACCCAACAGGTGTTTAAGCCCAGGCCCTGACTAAACAGCACCAGCCGCTGACCGTAGTAGCCCACCTGCTGCTCCGAACCCCTGGGCCCATACAGTGCAAACAGATTGCGACAGCCGGAAAAAGCCCCGTAGCTGGGCTTATTGGCCTTAAAGACCTCTTCGTTTTGGGTGATCAGCGCAAAAGCAAGACCGCTTTCGGCATTGATAGCGTCAACCTCCTGCTGCAGCGCCGCCGCTTTTTCCGGTTCGATGGTGCGGTCGGCATACTGCCGCACACTGTGCCGCTCCAACATCAGCTGAAAGATATTCATACCGGTTTTCCGCTCCTTTTTGTGGATGATGGAATCTTCTTTTTCCGATTAAAATAGCTTTTACCTTTTGAAATAGCCGAAATCACCGCACCAGCCGCACTCCCACCGGTTTCCGGTTCGCTGGGCGGGCGCGCCGCAATGGGGGCAGCGCAAGGTACTGCCGTTGCTGCCGGACCTTGCACCCCGCCGGGCGGTCCTTACCGCCCAGACTGCCATAGCCACCGCCGCTGCCGCCAATAGAATTGCCGAACCGCCCATTTCTTTATCGCCCCTTTCCACCTATGGAGAAATTTGTATTCCCTGGTTAAATATGCTATACTGAAATAAAAAAACTTAAAAGGAGGGATATGCGCCTATGAACAAGCCGGATAGCCGGTTTTTGGAAAGCTACAAGCAGTTGGACGCCCTGCTGCGGCTAAAACTGCAGAGTCCGGAGGGGGTCAACGAGTACATTGCACGGATGGAGGCCTGGCAAGCCATGGGACAGGCGCGTATTCCCGGTTGGGACAGCCAGCTGCGTACAGTCAAACAGCTGCGGCATCTGCGTAACCGCATTGCCCACGAAAACCGGGATGCCATCAGCGACGGCAGCGACTATCGGCTGCTGGCGGCATTCACCGATCAGGTGCGGACGGGGGGCGACCCACTATCCCGTCTGCATAAATGCGGTCCTCGACGCCCGGTCAGTACCGCACACCAAACCGCCCCGGCGCAAAACCGTTCCCCTGCCCGCCATCGGTCAGACCCGCGGCAAGCCCTTCGCCACCGGACAGGGCCGATCAGCTTTTGGGGTTGTCTGCCCGCAGCAGCGTTTTTGTGGGTTATTCTGGCGATCGCCGGGTGGCTGTTTATCACCCTGTGGCGCTGACCTTCGGCACAAAGCCGGGGGCAAAAAACGAATATCCTGTTTTACAAATGCCCTGTCTATGTATGGAGGAAATGCCACCGACAGCCGTCGGCACAGTTCCCCCTCAGCGAAAACAGGGCATTTTTCTGTCGGCTATTTTAGAATTCTCAATCACCGAACCGCTCCGCCACCGCCAGAGCAATGCCCTTGGCATACCCTTCAGGGTTTTGCAGCAGCAGGGTACGGTCGGTCTTCACGCTTAAAAAGCCCAGCTCACACAGATAGGTTTCCACCCCGATATTGCTGTCCAGATACAGGTTGGTGCCGTAGTCCGGATTGCGGCCGTCCATATACGCGCCGGTGATTACCCCGCCGGTCTCCCGGATAATATAATAGTAGTTGGCGCCTACCGGGATATCAAAGGGGGTAAAGTTTTTTCTTGCCGCATAGGCGTCCAGATCATCCAGATCCTGCCGGGTCATGGTACGGCAAAAAACGCCATCCGCAATACGGTAGTAAGCCATATCCGAAAGGCATGTCCCAGCGGCATCGGCAATGCTTTGTGCCAAAAGCCCGGCAAAGCCATACTGCATCTTGTCTGCGGCATAGATCTGCACCCCGCCCTGAGAGACATATTCATCTAAACTGTTCAGGTGCAGTGACAGGCAGAGCTTTGCCCCGCAGCTTTGAGCGGTGTTGACCCTGCCATCCGGCTCATACATAGTGTAGGCCATCATATCCTCGGGGTCCTCGGTGCCGTCCCGGGTCATAAAGACCTTGTAGCCCCGTTCTTCCAGCGCGGCTTTGGTCAGCTTTGCAATCTGCAGCACCACATCTTTTTCGTATACCTCCTGCCAGACAGAGCCGCCGTCATCCGCGCCGTGGCCGGGATCCAGCACGATATCGTATACCTCCTCGGGCAGAGCGCAGGTTTCCACGGTCAGGCAAAGGGTATTCTGCCCGGCATAAAAGGTCACCAGCCGGTTTGCGCCGTTTTGGGTGACGGTATACCGGTTTAGCGGCAGTTCCTCCGCCGCGGGGGCAGGATCTAACCGCCACTCGATGGCGGTGCCGTCCTCCCCCGTCAATTGCAGAGTAAAGCTGCCTTGCCCCACCGGCAGCTGCTGAATATCTACCCCCTGATTGATCAACCCGCTCAGCACCAGGGCAGTGCTTTCCTCATTGTACTGCAGCGGCCAAGTCTGCCTGCTTTGCCCCATAGAAAGCACCAGCTGTGCCCGGGTAAAGGCGGGGGCATCCTGCGGCAGGGTGATCTGTACCCCAAAGGCAGTGCCGTACAGGGTACACCGGGTCAGGGTGGCTGCCTGTAACCCGCTGTCGGAAAGCTCCGGCAGCTCCGACTGTCCCTCGGAAAGAGGGGCAAAGGCAGACTGTTCGGACTGGGAAGACTCCCCCCGGTGACCGGCAAACAGACACCAGCCAACCACCAGCGCCAAAAGCACTAATATTACCACCGCAAGCCGCTGCCTGCCCCGCGCCCGGTCAACCTTATTGCCGCGCCGCCGGGGGGTGTAGCCGTAATCGGTATTGCGCTGATCTGTATAACCCTGCCTCATGCTCTGTCTGCCCTCTTATTCCGAAGTGTAACACACTATTGCCACAGGCAGCTACGCACCGGTACCCGCCCCTTCTGTTTTATTATATCATCCCATCCGGGAGAAAAGTACCCCCGCAAGTAAGATCGCTGTTTAGTCTTTCCGGAATTGTTTCCGGCTTTACCCCAAGGGGTCAGTCCTCCTCATCTGCCTCGTCCTCAAGCTCGCAAAAAGCCCTGGAACGCAAAAAGATCGGCAGCTCTGCCAGTAGCACCCCTGCGGCGACCTGCGCCAGCAGACCCGCATTGGTACTGCCCTTTTGCAGCCAGTTGCCCACCGGCAGCCCCAGCGGCCGAATATGGGCCACACATCTGCCCAACACCTGGGTCAACGGCAGGTCGGTGGCATACACGGCGGTCAACTCTGCATTGCCCACAGCGACCGCTGTATCGGTACACTGCATGACCCGGCCCTGACAGACCTCGCCCTCGTTCAGGTACAGCACCTCATCCCCCACACTGTACTGCTGCAGGGCGTGCACCGCCACCAGGCTGCCGTCCTCCCGGCTTTCCAGCCCTATGCCCCAAAGGGCTGGGTGATCGGTCATCTGCAGCTCGGCAGCAGCACGATGCAGGGTGCAAACTGCCATAGATAAAAATAGTACCAGTACCACGGCGGCATTGACCGCAGCAGCAATGTGCTGTATAACAGTTTTTCCGGATCGCATAGGTGTACTCTCCTTTACCAGGGGTTTTGTTTCTTCGGATGCAGCCGACATTTTGCGTAAAACCGGTTGCAATTTATCCGGCGGTGTTCTATGATATACTATAGCGTTTTTTGGGTAAAATTACAATAGTCAGCTTTCCCCGGTACTTATTTCTTTTTTGCCGAAAAGCCGGGGACCGGGCTAACAAAAAGGGGAGATTCTCCCCCTCGATGATCCGAAGCTGCCCAACTGCAAAAAAAGAAAGGAAAAATAAAGATGAACACAAGGCCATGCAAACTGGACTTCTTAACTGCGGCAAAGGTGCTGCCCGGCTACCCGGTTGCCCCGGAAAAGCTGCCCATCCGATTTACCTACGGGGATACTACCTGCTACGGTTTGCGGACACCAACATCGTGACCTTTGAATATATCAGTACCCTGCCCGACGGGCTGGAAGTCAAGCTGATCTACACCGAATACCGGGACTACCCCGTCAAGGAGTGGGTTGCCGCCTTTACCAACCGAGGCACTGCCGATAGCAAAATTCTGCAGGGGGCACGGCTGGGCTGCCACATCGACGGCAGCTTTGAAAGCTTTACCCACGGTACCGGCGATACCTGCCACACCGACGGGTATTTCTGGACCACCGACCCGGTGGATACGCCTATGGAGATTGCCCCGGTGGACGGCACCTCCTGCAACGGCGCCTCCCCCTTTATGAAGCTGCAATTTGCCGATTTCACCCTGCGTATCGGCATTGGCTGGAGCGGTATGTGGTCCGCCGCCGTAAGTAAGGATGCCTGGGGCGTCCACTACACAGTGGGACAAAAGCGCTGCCACATGCTGCTGCGCCCGGGTGAGACCATGCGCACCCCCGCCCTGACTGTGATGGTACATACCGGCGACCAAACAAGAGGCATGAACCTGTGGCGACGGTGGTATCTGGCGCATATCTTGCCCAAAGAGTTCGGTGAAGGGCTGCAGCCCTACGCCTGCCTGCACAACTGGTGCAGTGAGGGTAAGCCGGAATTTACCGCCGCCAGCGAGAAAAACCAGCTGGAGGCACTGCAGGCCTATATTGACAACGGCATGAAGCCGGATATTTGGTGGATCGACGCAGGCTGGTATACCTGTGACTTTGACTGGCCCCGCACCGGCACCTGGGAGCCGGACCCCGAGCGGTTCCCCCACGGGCTGACCCCCATCGGAGAAGCCTGCGAAAAGCAGGGCATCCGTTTTCTTTTGTGGTTTGAGCCGGAGCGGGTCAACACCGGCAGCTGGCTGCACGAGGTGCACCCGGAATGGATGCTGAACCTGATGGAGCAGCCGGACGGCAGCCACCACGACCACCATCTGCTGGACCTGAGCCAGGACGCAGCCTGTGACTGGTGCATAGAGCATATTGATGCCATGATCAAACGGGACCATATAAGCATTTACCGGCAGGATTTTAACTTTGCCCCCCTTTCGGTTTGGGAGCATTACGAGGCCCCCGATCGGATCGGTGCCATGGAAAACCGGCATATTCAAAACTATCTGCGGTTCTGGGACGAGCTGATCCTGCGCAACCCGGGTCTGTGGATCGACAGCTGTGCCTCCGGCGGGCGGCGTAATGATCTGGACACCCTGCGCCGTGCCGTGCCGCTGCACTACACCGATGTGGGCTACGGCATCCACCCCACCAAGCAGCTGCAGCACCGCACCCTGTTTGAGTGGGCGCCCTATTTCCGCGCACACCCCATGAACTGGGACGGCGCGGACGGCAGCTACACGGTGGTGGGCAACGCCACCCTACCCTTGGATGAGTTTGCTTTCCAAAACGCCATGGCCCCCGCCATGACCAGCATGGTCAACTATCAGGATACCCCGGAGATGTTTGCCCTGAACCGCAAAATGGAGCCCCAGTGGCGGGAGGCCGCCCAACTGATGATGACTGGCGACTACTACCCCCTGACGGAATGCCGCCAGAACGCCCTCGACTGGTACGCCATGCAGTTTGATGACAGCGACACCGGCACCGGCTTTATCAATGTGATACGCAACAACGCAGCCCCTGCCGAAAGCCTGACCATCGCCCTGCACGCCCTGCCGGAAAAGAACTATACCTTTACCAACCGGCTAACCGGCGAAAGCTTTGTCAAGACCGGTCGGGAACTTTGCGACGGGTTGGAGATTGCCCTGCCCCTGCGCACCGGCGTGACCCTGTTCTACACCGCAGAGTAAGCCTGCGGCTTATACTGCTTTATCTTTTTGTTTTTTACATTTTATTATGGCTTTGCTCACCGCAAACCGATAAGGAGTGATGACCCCAATGAATACTGTTCCCTTTGACCGGGGCGAAGCTGCCGTGCAGCTAATCGCCCACCGGGGCTGCAGCGGTCTGGAGACCGAAAACACCTGCGCCGCCTTTGTGGCAGCCGGTTCCCGCAGCTATTTCGGGGTAGAGACCGATGTACATGTCACCGCCGACGGGCGATTTATCATCCACCACGATGACACCGCCCTGCGCACTGCCGGACAGCCGCTGCGGCTGGAGGAGACCCACTCTAACCTGCTGCGCAGTCTGCCGCTGTACGATATTCCCCTCGCAAACGCCACCGGTCAATGTCTGACCCGGACAGATCTGCGGATGCCCTTTTTAGCAGAATACATCCGAATCTGCAAAAGGTACGAAAAGACCTGCGTTTTAGAGCTGAAAAATGCCATGACCCCAGCCGCCATTGCCGGTATCGTACAGGATATCCGCGCAGAGGGCTGGCTGCCCCGGACGGTTTTTATCAGCTTTTACCATGAAAATCTGGTGGAGCTGCGCCGATTGCTGGCAAACCAGCAGCTGCAATTTTTGACCGGAGATACCCCGGATGAGGCCCTTTTACAAAAGCTGCTGCCCTGGGGGCTGGATCTGGATATCGCCTACCCCTCCCTGACCCGGGAGGGCGTTGCCCTGATGCACGCAAACGGCATAAAGGTCAACTGCTGGACAGTGGATGACCCTGCCGACGCCGCCCGTCTTGCCCGCTGGGGGGTAGATTTTATTACCACAAATATTCTGGAGGGGTAAACATCCCATGAGTCTGACCGACCTTTCCCTGTTGACTGCGCATTTTGACCGGATGCTGCAGAGCGGCTGCCGCCGGATGATTTTTTCCAAGCCGATGAAGCAGGCGGGGGCTGCCCCTGCCTGGCAAAAAGCGGAGCTGCGGCAGATCACCGCCGCCGACGGCGCCCTGACCGGCTGGCAGATCACCCGGTACACCGTCACCCAGGCCTTTCACGAAAACCTGCCCGCCAATCCGACTAAGCTGGTGCAGACGCTGGTGACCCTGACGGATGGCTGCTTTGGGCAGGTCAACGGCTTTGCCCCCGCGGCGGAATACACCCTGCTGCTCTCCCGCAAGGGCAGCTGTACCCTACGCACCGCCAAAAAACAGCCCAGCCAGTCCGCGTCCCGCAAGGGTGAGGAAAGCCCTGCACCGGAGGCGACTGCCCCCCACACCGGCGCAGCCCATGACCGGCAAAAAAACTATCTGCTGCAGGAGGGGGATACCGTGCCGCCCTTGGTGGATATGGGCGTTTTTACCCCGGACGGTCGGGTGGTCAAGGCCATGTATGACAAGTACCGGCAGATCAACCGTTTCTTGGAGATCGTTGATGATGCCCTGCGGGACAGGCTGCCCCGACAGCTGAACATCATCGACTTTGGCTGCGGCAAAAGCTATCTGACCTTTTTGGTCTACCACTACCTCACCGCCGTGCGGGGGATCCGGGTGCAGATGATCGGGCTGGATTTAAAGGAACAGGTCATACGGGATTGCGAGGCCGCCGCCCGCCGGTACGGGTATGACGGGCTGCATTTTGAGCTGGGCAACATAGACGGTTATACCGCCCCCTGGCAGGTGGATATGGTGCTGACCCTGCACGCCTGCGACACCGCCACCGATGCCGCGCTGTACAATGCCCTGCGCTGGAATGCAAGAATGATTTTTTCCGTCCCCTGCTGCCAGCACGAGCTGAACGGTCAGATCGCCCCGACGCAGCTGACCCTGCTTAGCCGCTACGGCATTTTGCAGGACCGGTTTTGTGCCCTTGCCACCGACGCCATCCGCGCCCGGATGTTAGAGGCCTGCGGCTACCGTACCCAGCTGCTGGAGTTTATCGATTTTGCCCACACCCCGAAAAACATTCTGATTCGCGGGGTACGCCGTCCCGGCCTTGCCGCCCCGGTT
>DCHC01000061.1 GCA_002314755.1 Faecalibacterium sp. UBA1762
AAGAAGGAAGAGGGTGGCCGTCACACTCCGTTCTTCAACAACTACCGTCCTCAGTTCTATTTCCGTACTACTGACGTTACCGGTGTTGTTACCCTGCCCGAAGGCACCGAGATGTGCATGCCCGGCGATAACGTCTCTATGGACGTTGAGCTGATTACCCCGATTGCTATCGAGGAAGGTCTGCGTTTCGCTATCCGTGAGGGTGGCCGTACCGTTGGTTCCGGCGTTGTTACTAAGATCAACGAGTAATTCCACTTTTCGCTAAGTCTTACAGGTGGGCTGCTGTGCAAACAGCAGCCCACTTTTTCTTATTGACCATTCCTGTCAGCGTAAAAGGTGTACCCCAATCGATGCAAATGGCATTTGCGGTGTTTCTTTCAAAAATATAATAAAAACTGTCGCTTTTTTTAACCGGGTATGTTATACTTAATCCGTCTAAGATGATAAAGATGAAACAACAAAAACGGAAAGGAATTCATTGACCATGGATTGGTTGCAACTCTTCCTAAAGCTGATTCTGGGTCTGGCATTCTTCTTGTTCGGTATGAATGTCATGTCTGCCAACCTGGAGAAGATGGCGGGCGGTAAGCTGGAAGTCATGCTGAAAAAAATGACCGCAAACCCCTTTGTCAGTATGCTGCTTGGTGCGGCAATTACCATTGCGGTTCAATCCTCCTCTGCTACCACAGTTATGCTGGTCGGTTTGGTAAACTCCGGTATCATGCAGGTGTCGCAAACACTGTATGTTATCTTCGGCGCCAATGTAGGCACCACCCTTACCGCCTGGATTTTAAGTCTTTCCAGCATCAGCAGTGACAATATTTTCATTATGATGATGAAGCCGGAAAACTTCTCTCCTATCCTTGCCATCATCGGCATCGGTCTGATTATGGTGGGCAAGACCGACAAAAAGAAAAGCATCGGTACCATTTTGGTTGGCTTTGCCGTGCTGATGTACGGTATGGAGTTTATGTCCGACGCTGTCAGCCCTCTGGCCGATCTGCCGGAGTTCCGTCAGTGGATGGTTCGGTTTGACAACCCGCTATTGGGCGTGATGGTCGGCCTGGTTTTTACTGCAGTTATTCAAAGCTCTGCCGCCGCAGTCGGCGTACTGCAGGCACTTTCTATGACCGGCACCATCAGCTATAATATGGCAATCCCCATCGTGATGGGCGTTAATATTGGTACCTGTGCCACTGCCGTTATCTCCTGTATCGGCACCAACGCCAACGCCAAACGGGTGGCAACCATTCATCTATCCATTAAGGTGATCGGTACGGCAATCACCCTTTCCCTGTATTGCGCCGCCCGGGCGATTTTTGACCTTGTAATTACAAATACCGTGATTGATCCTTTTGGTATCGCTTTGGTACATACGATCTTTAATATTGCGATTACTGTTATTCTGATGCCCGCTACTCGTCTGATTGAAAAACTGGCCAACAAAATTGTGCGGGATAAGGAAGGCGAGGCCGAAGAGGAGCTGGTTCGGCTGGATGAACGTCTGCTCCGCTCGCCTTCTGTTGCCATTAACGAATGTGAGACACATACCGTAGATATGTGCGCTCTTGCCCGGCAGACCCTGCAGCTTTCCATCCGACTGATGTCAAGCTATGATGAAAAGCTTGCGGAGGAGATCCTGAAAAATGAGGATAAGCTGGATCGGTACGAGGACTCTTTGGGTACCTATCTTGTAAAGATCTCCGGGCAGTCCATTTCCAAGGCGGATAGCCAGCGTGTCTCTAAAATGCTGCACACCATCGGTGATTTTGAACGTTTGGGCGACCATGCGGTCAATTTAGTCAAAACCGCCACTGAAATGCACGACAAAGGTATCTCTTTTTCGGATGCTGCCGCCCATGAGCTGCATGTCCTGACCGAAGCCATCAGTACCATTCTGGAATTGACCGATAACGCCTATAGCCGAAACAGTGTGGCGCTGGCCTCCCGGGTAGAGCCGCTGGAACAGGTGATTGACCGTTTGACCAGTGAGATCAAGAACCATCATGTGGACCGTCTGCAGACCGGAGAATGTACCATTGAGATGGGCTTTGTCCTTTCAGATACCCTAAACAACTATGAGCGTATCTCTGACCACTGCTCTAACATTGCCGTTGCGATTATTGAGCTGGGCGCAGGCAGCTTTGATACCCATCAGTACTTGAATGATGTCAAGTACAATAGCGAGGCCTTTGATCTGGCGTATGAGCAGTTTTCCCAACTGTTTACACTTTAAAATGAGAATTGGACTGGGACTTAATGAAATAAAGTGTTGACACCAAAACCCTTTTCTATTCCACAGTCTTTTGGTGAAAACTTCTAAAAAGCAAGATGATATTTGTGAAAAACAGCAAAAAATAAAACTTTTTCAGACCAAGATTGTGATATTTTACATATTGCATCCTGCCACCCATTGTGGTAAAATAACACCATCGCCGAGATGCGAATTTTGTTGAAAGGAGCGCACAGATATGTTCCGTACCGTCTTCAAAGCCAGTCAGAATAGTAAAAAAACTACTGCTGCCCGTGACAGTCGGTTTGGTTCTTGCTGCGCTTCTTCTCAGAGCGCGAAGTCCGCTACCAAGAATGTCGTTGTTATTTTGGGCACTGCTGTTGCAGTGTCCATTTTTGTTATCTCCGGCATTGTTGCACGAATTATTATGGTCAGCGTATTGTTGCTGGTTGTAATAATTCGACTGTGCCTGGTAACCTTGCATCACTCCTTTGCCGGTAGCGCGTTTCCCGCAACCTGAAACACACTTCTTAGGTTATAACGGAAACCGGTTCTACCGAGCAGGGTGGGGCCGGTTTCTTTTATAATAAAGCTCATTGCAGCCTCCCGTGTCCGGCCGGCAGGGGACGCCGCAAAGGGAAAATGTCCGTCAAAGACCTGCCGATTTGCTTTTGGGCAGTGCTTGTAAAAACCAAAATATGAAGGAGAAACTATTATGAAAAAATTTGTTGCTGTTCTTGTAGCCGTTGTTATGTGCGCGGCGCTGTTTGCCGGCTGCGGTGCAAAGGCATCCAGCGGCGGTACCATTTTGCTGGGCGGCATTGGCCCCTTGACCGGTGACTACGCCAACTACGGCACCTCTGTCCGTAACGGCGCTCAGCTGGCAGTGGATGAGATTAACGCAGCCGGCGGCGTGAATGGCATGACCTTAACCCTGGATTTCCAGGATTCTCAGGGCGATCCCGACAGCGCCGTTTCTGCTTACGGCAAGCTGATGGATAACGGCATGGACCTGTCCTTGGGCGGTGTCTTCTCCGGCGAGACCGCTTCCGTGGTTGCCGCCGCTAAGGAGGACGGTATGTTCTTGATCACACCGTCCGGCTCTGCCGACAAAATCATCGACGGTAATGACAACGCTTTCCGTGTCTGCTTCACCGACTCTTCTCAGGGTGTAGCTTCCGCTGACTACATTGCCAACAACAAGCTTGCAGCCGATGGCAAGGTCGCAGTCTTTTATCAGAGTGATATCGACTATTCCAACGGTCTGTACGAATCCTTCAAGGCTCAGTGCGCAACAGTTGGCTTGGAGATTGTTGAGACCCAGTCCTTCACCGACGGCACCAAAACCGACTTCTCCACCCAAATCAATGCCATCAAGGAATCCGGCGTCAACCTGGTCTTTATTCCCATCTACGCTGCAGAGGCGTCTACCTTCCTGACTCAGGCTCAGGGCAAGCTGGACGGCTGCCTGTTCTTTGGATGTGACGGTTTGGACGGCATTCTGACCAAGGTTTCTGATCCCGCTCAGGCAGAAAACGTTATGATGCTGACCCCCTTTGCTGCTGACTCCACGGACGAGAATGTTCAGGCTTTTGTTGCTGCTTATGAGAAGGCCTACTCCGCTACTCCCGACCAGTTCGCCGGTGACGGTTACGATGCAATCTACACCATTAAGGCTGCTTTGGAAAAGGCCGGAGTCACTGATCCCGATGATCCCGACATGAGCGCTAAGGTTGTCGCTGTTATGGCCCAGATCACCGTCGAGGGCGTTACCGGTACTGCTACCTGGAGCGCTAACGGCGAAACCACCAAGGCTGCTAAGGCAATGATCATCCGCGATGGTGTTGCTTCTCTGTACGAGGGCTGATACCCGATAGCTGAAAACCTGTTTTAAAGCAATCTAAACGAATAAGGTTACTGCATCTCTCACACCGCAGTAATCGGGAGGTCACGGTCGGGGGGGGGGGGATCCCCCCCGACCGGACATCCTTGTTTTGTGGGTGTGGCATCCGTGGTCAGGGGACAAAAACGGCGCTATTCAACTACTCTGCCCGTTGACCACCGGTGCCAGACCATCGGTGTTCGTACAAAATGGACTGTTTGACAGAAATAGTACAGATTGTAAACAGACAAAACCTCCGGAAAGGAACGGTCAAGGATATGACTCATTTTTTACAGACGCTTATCAGCGGCCTAAGCTTAGGCAGTATTTATGCCCTGATTGCATTGGGCTACACCATGGTGTACGGCATTGCAAAAATGCTGAACTTTGCCCACGGTGATATCATTATGGTCGGAGCCTATGCTGCCATTGTTGCGGTATTTTCCGTAAATTTGCCCGGTTTGGTAGCAGCACTGCTATGTGTTGTGATCTGCGCTGTCCTGGGTATGGCGGTGGAGCGGCTTGCCTATAAGCCGCTGCGTGCCGCACCGCCCCTGACCGTGCTGATCACGGCAATCGGTGTCAGCTACTTTTTACAGAATGTTGCCCTGCTGATTTTCGGCAGTGAGCAAAAAGCTTTTCCTACCATCATCAGCCTGCCCGCTGTTCAGCTGGGCGAGGTACAGGTGGACGGCATTACCTGGGGCACCTTGGCGGTCACCAGCTTGATCATGATCGGCCTGAGCCTGTTTATCAATAAGACCCGTATGGGCAAGGCAATGCGCGCCGTATCCGAGGATAAGGGCGCAGCCGAGCTGATGGGCATCAGCGTCAATCGTACCATAAGCATTACCTTCGCCATCGGCAGCGCATTAGCAGCTGTGGCAAGCATCTTCTATGGCAGCGCCTATGTTTACATCCGTCCCACTACCGGCGCAATGCCCGGCATCAAGGCATTTACCGCTGCCGTGTTCGGCGGCATCGGCTCCATTCCTGGTGCTATGCTGGGCGGCATTATGCTGGGCCTTATCGAACAGTTTTCTAAAAGCTATGTCTCCACCCTTTGGTCCGACGCCATCGTTTTCGGTGTGCTGGTCGTGGTTCTGGTGGTCAAGCCTACTGGCTTGATGGGCAAGCAGATCAAGGAGAAGGTGTAAGCGATGGAAAAGACATTGAAAAAGACAAAACACATTTCTAACAACAGTATTACGGTAGCCATGGTCGTGTTGATGTACGCTGTGGTATCGGTCATGGTGTACACCGGCACTGCCAGCCGACAACTTTCCAATATGCTGATCTCCATGTCCTGCTATATCGTCATGGCGGTATCTTTGAACCTGGTGGTCGGTCTGCTGGGAGAGCTTAGCCTGGGTCATGCCGGTTTTATGTCCATCGGCCTGTTTTCCGGGTGTATCGTATCCATCCGGCTGCTGGCGTCTTTTCCGGCAATGCCCATCGGTCTGCGTCTGCCCATCAGTATGATCATAGGCGGCATTTTTGCCGCACTGGTCGGTTTGGTGGTCGGTCTGCCCGCCCTGCGGTTAAACGGTGACTATCTTGCCATTGTGACCCTTGCCTGTGGCGAGATCATCAAATCGGTTATCATCAATCTGGAAGTCACCGGTGGTGCTTTGGGTTTGGATACCGGCAGCATCTACTCCAACACCAAGACCCTGCTGCCCTTTGCCATTGCGCTGGTGCTGCTGACCATCTTTATCATGATGAACCTGAAAAAATCCCGTTACGGCCGTGCCATTATGGCGATCCGGGACAACCGCATTGCCGCCGAGGCTTGTGGTATCAATGTCACCTATTTCAAGCTGGCGGTCTTTATTATCGGCGCGTTCTTCGCCGGTGCGGCGGGTACCCTGTATGGCCATATCTTTGCCAATGTCAAGGCTGCTACCTTCGACTATAATATGTCCATTGAAATTTTGGTCATGGTGGTGCTGGGCGGTATGGGCTCTGTGCGCGGCAGTGTCATTGCGGCTATTATCCTTTACGCACTGCCCGAGGCACTGCGTGACTTCTCTGATTACCGTATGCTTGCCTATTCTGTGGTGCTGATCGCCATTATGCTGTTGAACGCCTCGCCCAAGTTTACCGAGCTGCGCGGCAGATGGACGGTCAAAAACCTGATCGCTCTGCTGCAAAAGCAAAAGGCAGAAAAGAACCGGGCAGAGAAAATCGGCTGAATAAGGAAAGGATAGCATACTATGAGTAAGACAAATAACGGCACCCGCCTGGTACCCTATCCCAGCGGTGCATATGTCCCCGAACGGGATGTGAACAGTATGCCGGTGCTGGAGGTGCGGCACCTGGGTATTGATTTCGGCGGTCTGACTGCGGTGGATGATTTTTCTCTGACTATCGGCGCTACCGAGATCGCCGGTTTGATCGGTCCCAACGGCGCCGGTAAGACCACCGTGTTTAATCTGCTGACCAATGTGTATCAGCCCACCCGAGGCAATATCATGGTCAACGGCTATAGCACGGCAGGCAAAAGCTGCTATCAGGTTAACAAGATGGGCATTGCCCGTACCTTCCAGAATATCCGCCTGTTCAGCAATATGTCGGTGTTGGATAATGTCAAGGTCGGCCTGCACAATTCCACCCCGGAAAACCTGGCGGCTGCGCTGATTCATGCCTTCGGCTATAAAAAGGCAGAAAAGGCCGCAAAGGAGGAGGCACTGCAGCTGCTGGACTTCTTTGGCCTTGCCGATTTGGCAGAGGCCCCTGCCGGCAGCCTACCCTATGGCGCACAGCGTCGGTTAGAGATTGTTCGTGCCCTTGCGACCCACCCCAAGTTGTTGCTGCTGGATGAGCCTGCAGCCGGTATGAACCCCTCCGAAACACAGGAACTGATGGAGAATATCCGTCGTATTCGGGATACCTTCCATATCGCTATTATCCTGATCGAGCACGACATGAGCCTGGTTATGGGTATTTGTGAGGGTATCTGCGTGTTGAACTACGGCAAGGTCATTGCCAAGGGTACCCCCGAGGAGATCAAGGCCAACCCTGTGGTAATTGAAGCTTATTTAGGCAAAAAGGAGGAAGCACCCCATGCAGATGCCCCTGTTGAAGGTTGATGATATCAATGTTTACTACGGTAAGATCCATGCTTTAAAGGATGTTTCCTTTGAGGTCAACCCCGGTGAGATTGTTGCGCTGATCGGCGCAAACGGCGCGGGAAAATCCACTACCTTAAAAACCGTCTCCGGCATGCTGCACAGTCGCACCGGCAGCGTACAGTTTGCAGGTGAGGACATCACCCATGTGGAAAGCTACAAGCTGCTCTCCAAGGGGTTGGCCCATGTACCGGAAGGTCGCCGCATCTTTTTACAGATGACCGTGCAGGAAAACCTGGAGATGGGCGGTTATATCAAGAGCAAGGTGACTGACGAGGATCTGCAGAAAATCTACGATCGGTTCCCCCGTTTGAAGGAGCGGTATAAGCAGGTGGCGGGCACCCTTTCCGGCGGTGAGCAGCAGATGCTTGCCATGGGCCGTGCGCTGATCACAAACCCCCGGCTGCTGATGCTGGACGAGCCCTCCATGGGTTTGGCACCCATTTTGGTGGATCAGATCTTTGATATCGTGCGGGAACTGCACGCCTCCGGCACTACTGTACTGCTGGTGGAGCAAAACGCCAGCAAGGCTTTGGCGGTGGCGGATAGGGCCTATGTGCTGGAGACCGGGCGAATCACCCTTTCCGGCTCCGGCAGCGAGCTGATGGCTTCGGATAAGGTCAAAAAGGCTTATTTGGGCGGCTGATATCACTGTACAAATAGTATATTACGGTGCGGATTATCCAGCTTTTGGGAAAATCCGCATCGTTTTTTACGGGCTGTTATCGTTGACAAAGGTAACGCAATATGATATAGTTTTTAACTGATAGGAAAAAACCGATGCCATCAAAACGGAAAAAGGAGATTATACCGTCATGAAAAAAGTTCGTGTAGGCGTTATGGGTGCCGGCCGCGGCATGGCGATGATCAACCAGCTAATGAACAGCGAGGATGCAGAGCTGGTCGCTATCTGCGATTTTTATGCTCCTATTTTGGAGCAGGCCCGGCAGGAGGTGGAGAAGCATAACCTGAATGTGAAAACCTTCGCCACCTTTGATGAGTTTGTACAGTATAAGGATATGGACGCGGTGGTGCTGGCAAACTATGCCGATGAGCACGCCCCCTTTGCCATCCGCTGCCTGGATGCAGGCTTCCATGTTATGACCGAGGTGCTGACCTGCGCCAATATGAAGCAGGCGGTGGAGCTGATTGAATGTGTGGAGCGTCACCCCGATCTGGTCTACGCCTATGCGGAAAACTATTGCTATTTTAATACCACTGCCGAGATGCGTCGGCTATATCAGCAGGGTAAGATCGGCGAGATCGTCCACGCCGAGGGCGAATACGTCCACGACTGCTCCTCCATCTGGCCGCAGATTACCTACGGGCAGCGGAATCACTGGCGCAACTGCACGGCGGCAAACTTTTACTGTACCCATTCGCTTGGACCCATCGTTCATGTGACGGGTCTGCGTCCTGTGCAGGTGGTGGGCACCCAGTCCATTGTACTGCCTTATATGTCCGCGTTGGGTACCCATGGAGGTACCGGCGCGATGGAGATCGTCACGCTGGAAAACGGCGCGGTGGTCAAGAGCCTGCACGGTGATATGAAACGGGAGCCCGGATCGGTCAACTACGAGTTTTACGGCACCAAGGGCAGTATGGAGACCAATCGTTGGGATCTGTATGAGATGAAGACCTACATTGAGGGCGAAGGCTGCCCCAACTGTAAGGGCGAGCTGACCACCTATAAACCCGGCTTTGTAGGCGATGTGGATACCGAGGCCGGTCACGGCGGCAGTGACTACTATACCGTATACTACTTTGTCCGCACCATTTTGGGCGACGAAGAGGCCAGGAAGGAATCCATTGGCGTCTACGAGGCGGTAGATATGTGCATCCCCGGCATATTGGCGTTTAAGTCGGTCAACAACGGGAATATCCCCATCAAGGTACCCAATCTGCGCAATAAAGAGGAGCGGGACGCCTATCGGAACGACACCTACTGTGCCAGCAAGGCGTGGGCAGGGGATCAGTACCATCACCCCCAGGAGGCCTACGGCGAGCTGCCCTATATCCCGGATGAGGTGTATGACCGGGTCAAGGAAAAGTGGGAAAAGGATGAGCAGGGCTGATCAGCCTGTTTAACTGTATAAAAAATACCCCTCGGCGTGAGCTATCAAAACGCGAACGATAGCTTTCAGCCGGGGGTATTTGTTTGTGTTAGTTTTTTTCGTTTTCGGTTACATAGTCCGCAATGACCCGCGCAAGGATATTTTCTCCGTTTGTATCGTGGGCAAAATCCTGTTCACAGTGGCGCATATTTTCAAATATGCGGTGTTGCACCCGGCTATAGCCGAAATGCTTTAAGGTCGAAAGCAGCAGCATGGATTGCTCATACCGGTTTTCCATATCGTTGTCACAAAATAGGATCAGCATGGACTGCGCCGGTTCGGTGGTGCCCACATAGTAAAGGGGCGCTGTCTCATCTACAATTACGCGGCGGCTGTCGGTGCCGGAATATTTCAGTACATTGTAATGGGCAGTGGGTTGACCGGCATTGTGGATATAGCCCTTGATGCGGTCAACGCCGCGACTTTTCAGATAGCTCTGATTAAAGCAGAGGGATAGCGAAAGATACGCCCCGGCAGAACTGCCGCCTACATAAAAATCCCGGCAGCTGCCGTATTGACCAATGTGGTTTACCACCCATTGCACACAGTTGGCAGCATCCTCAATAAAAGCGGGGTAGGCGATATCTGGATAGAGACTGTAGTTGGCCGAGACAAAGCAGATGCCTTGCTCGGCCAAAAAGCGTCCGTGCTCGGCATACTCGCTTTTATCGCCGCCCTCAATGCCGCCGCCGTGAAAATAGATCACAGTGGCAAACTCCGGGGCATCCGGCAGAAAGATATCCATGGCGTGAACGCCGTCATAGCAGGTATCGGTCAACAGCTTCATTTTTCTTTTTGCTCCTTTTTCTCTATATTACGGTTGCGAAAATAAAGGCACAGATCGCAGAAAACCATAATAAAGTTCAGAACATAGAAAAACAGCACATACCATTTGGAGCCGATGCTCTGCATATAATCCGGGTTGATCAGCTTGGAGAGGATCCCGGCAATATAGCCGAACAGAATCAGCAGTAAAAACAGCAGGCTCTTGCCCTTGGTGGTTCGTGCCTTGTAGGACTTGATCACATTAAACGGCCAAGAGGCGCCAAAGCTGACGATCATCAGTATTTCAAACAGTTCCGACATGGGGGTGTATCCTTTCCGGCAGGATCGTAAGGTTCGCAGGCGATCTGCTTATATGTTCATTTCCCGGTAGATCTCTTCGCAGATATCCAGGTTTTTGCCGCCGAATACCCCGGGCCAGCAGCGCAGATGCATGGTCATAACAACGGAAATGTGGTGAACGGGATCCGCCAGCATATAGGCACCGGCTGCGCCGTCCCAGCCAAACTCACCGCTGGGCATATTCCATCGGGTGGTCTTGATACGGGTACGCACACCCAGACCGTAGCTATACTCGGGCCCCTGTACGCAGTCAAAGCTGCGGGGTTCGACCAGTTTATCCGTCTGAGGGGTGCGCAGCAGCTTGACGCTCTCCGGCTTCAGCAGACGGTAACCGTCCGCGGCGCAGCCGCCGCAGGCCATGGTATCCACAAACTTCATATAATCCTCGGTGGTGGTAATCAGTCCCGCGCCGCCGCTTTCGTACTTTTTGCTCAGCATAAAGGGGTTTTCGGCGGCAATGGGGCTGATGTGCTTATCCTCGTGGCACTGGTACATGGGGGCAAAGGTAATCCCAGCGGGGTCAAATCCGCTATGGGTCATACCCAACGGATCCAGTATAATCCGTTTCATGTAAGCGGCAAAGCCTTCCCCTGCGGCAACCTCTATGACCGCAGCCAACACATCGTGGCACAGACTGTACTGAAAACGGGTGCCCGGCTCAAAGCATAGGGGGCGTTTTGCCAGCCCTGCAATAGCCTCACGGGTGGTCATTTCGCTTTCCGGGTGAGCCACAGATTCAAAATCGTAATCAAATCCGGCAGACATGGTCATCAGGTGCCAAACGGTTACGGTGTTCTTTGCAGGTGTGACGGTGCCGTCCGGCTGCAGAACGGTTAGGCTGGCAAACTCCGGCAGGTATTTGGCCAGCGGATCTTCCAAAGCAAGCTTGCCCTCCTCAATCAGGCGCATGGCACAGGTGACGGTCAGGGGCTTGGTGCAGCTGAAAGCCCAGTAGACCTCGTTACCGGTCATGGGAACACCGGGGGTCAGCTCACCTACCTGCTGACGGAACAGTAACCGGTGATTTTGAGATACCGCAACATCCAGATAAGGAATACCGCTATCCTTGACGATCTTTTCAATTCTATCCTTTAAATACATGGCTTATTATCCTTTGCTATTCATTGTACAGGCATACGGAAACGGCGACGGGGTCATTCCGCCCGAATGGTCAGGATATCAGAAAAACCGGTGATTTCAAACACTTCCATCAGGGTTTCGTTGACATGGGTCAGCACCATCTCTCCCTGTTTGTTCATAACCTTTTGCGCGGCCAGCAGCACACGCAGACCGGCGCTGGAAATATACTCTAAGGCGGTCATATCCAGCACCAGCTTTTCCACGCCGTCCAGGGTCAGATCAGTCTCCAGCTGGGGGGCTGTGGTGGTATCTAATCTGCCTTCCAAAATCACGGTCAGGGCGGTACCTTCGGCTTTTTTTGTAACAGTCATCATGTTTTCTCCTTTGATATGTTGGAAAGATTTCTTTTTCGTATTCTTACCAGCTTTTACTCATGGTCAGACAGTTGTGTCCGTCCCGGTAGGTATAGCTGACGGTGTCCATATTTTTCTTTACCAGATAAATGCCAAGCCCCCCAATCCGACGATCCTCTGCGGCAAGGGTGGTATCGACATCCTGCTTTTGCAGTGGGTCAAAGGGGACGCCCCGATCCCGAAAGGTGAGCTGCAGGCAGTGCGGTGCATCCTCCAGCGCAATATCAATTTCTACATCCCCTGTGCCGGGCACATAGGCGTAGTGGGCAATATTGATAAATATTTCCTCTGCGGCAAGCTGCACCTGCATGACGGTCCGCATGGGGCAGTCGTGCGTACGAAGCAGCTCTTCCAGACGGTCGCTCAATTGGTGCAGGCGGTCCGGCTGGGCAGGCAGGATCAAGGTTTCCATAGGTGGTTCCCCTTTCCGGTAAATGGCGTAAGCCAGGCGATTTGAATCAAAATCAGCTTTCGCACTTTTAACCTTATTATACTCCGTAAAAAACGGTATTGCAAGTAAAGGAAAAAAGTTCGGCGCATAAAACTGTAGCGTTACAATAGATGT
>DCHC01000025.1 GCA_002314755.1 Faecalibacterium sp. UBA1762
GCGCAATTATCTTGACAGTACCTATTGCGGCTTCGCCGCTTTTGTGTTATTATGGATTTGAAAGATGGTATTAATATGGCTGAAGGTCTATTGATAAGTAAATAAAAGCACTTGCGCTGGCAAGTACTTTTTTCAATGAGGTCACCCATACGTGGCTAACGAAGACGCTTCGCTAATGAAGAATTGTAATCGAAGAAGACGGGCGACCTCGCTATATAAACAATCGAGCCCGATTTCGTGTTTGCGAAGCAATTACTTCATTCAAAAATATATATCAATGCAGGTGATTTAAAATGGTAATATCTTTTAAAAAAGGTCAGTGGGAAGATAAGTTTGTCTATGCGTATACCTACCGTTTTGAACCCACCCCTGTTTTTGTGCAAGAGAGGGACCATGTTCGGAACAGTCAGACGGATTCTACGGAATTCGGCAATTTTCCGTTTGAAAACATCTCTATGTTTTTACCGCAGAAATACGCAAAAGAAACAGAAATCTCATTGACATGCTCTTTTGATGCTTTTGGCGCGCCGCTAATCTGTCTTGCGGAAGAACTGATACCCAACGATAAAGGTATACTGAAATACGGTAATTATATTGAGGTTGTATTGTACGAGGACGGCATCAACGTGTGGAATTTGCGGTATGACGGTCAAGCGGTTCATTGGAATTTGTTGTTCAGCGATAACTATCCGGTATTAGCAGGGGTTCCGCAGACACTGCACACTCGATGTGAAGGAAATTATTTGAAGATTGATCATGCAGACCATCATGTTAGCTTGTTTATCCCTCAGTTGAAAGATGAGTACTATTTTGGCTTGGACGCCTGTGAAGGAATAAACAGGTTCTACAATATGGAATTTACTACACGATAGAAACGATTTGTATATGAACGAGAGAGAACAATATCTTGACATTTCCTACCGGTTTGTTTACAATACCAAAGAAGGGATGCGTGAAAGCATATGGATAAATTGATTACCCCGGATAATCTTCCCTATTTTGCGAATGTCAATGATACAATTTGCAAAAAGCCTTTTCGTGGAATTGTTGTACAGTTTGAGGGCTTAGGAGGGCAGAAATTTTACGGCGATACAATCTGTGATACCGGTAAGGCCTTTGCGGAGGAAGGCATTCTTTTTGTGAATCCGTATATTAACCCCTGGAACTGGATGAATACGCAAGCAATTCGGATCACAGATGAAATATTGGATGCTCTGTATGAAAAATACGGTTTTGACGATATCCCGCTCGTCTATTCAGGCGGCAGTATGGGTGGACAGTGTGCCTTTGTTTATTCGAGGTATGCTTCCCGTACCCCTAACGCCTGTATCACCAACTGCCCGGTGTGTGATTTGGCTTTCCATTATACCGAACGCATGGATCTTCCCCGTACTTTATACAGTGCGTTTTATCAGGAAAACGGTAAGGTAGAGGATGCCCTTAAGCGCTTTTCTCCCTTCCATCTGGCTGCAGAGATGCCGCAAATCAAATATGCCATTTGGCATTGTGACAATGACCATGCGGTAAATATTGATTCGCATACCCGCAGATTTGTCACTGAGATGGGGAATTACGGAAAAACGATTGATTTTCATATTGTAAGCGGTCGAGATCATTGCGATTTAACCCCGGAAGCAGCAAAGGCTTTTCACGATTGTATCGTAGAGAATATGCTGAAGGTATAGAACTGATAGAAAGCGATGCTTTGGATGCATTGCTTTCTTTTTTTCAAAGGCTTAAAAAATCTATTGACTTTGACGCTGCGTCATAGTTTATACTGAATACTGCAAGGGGGGATAACCAATGCGAACCGTACATCAGGTCAGCGAGCTTTCGGGGGTCAGTGTGCGCACACTGCACCACTATGATAAGATTGGTCTGCTAAAACCGTCGGCTGTGACACGGTCCGGCTACAGGCTGTATGACGATGCGGCCGTAGCCCGCTTACAGACAATCCTACTCTATCGGGAGCTGGCGTTCCCTTTAAAAACAATTCTTCAGATTTTGGATTCGCCGGGGTTTGATCCCAACGAGGCGTTACGGCAGCAATCTAAAATGCTGATGCTGCAAAAAGAACATCTGGAGCAGTTGATTACCCTTGTAGAAAATTTGATACAGCAGGAGGAAAGCGTTATGGATTTTAATGCATTTGACCAAAGCAAATTGGAAGAGTACCGCAAAGAGGCAAAAGAGCGTTGGGGAAATACCAATGCATACAGGGAGAATGAGTCTTGGCAGGCCGGCAAAAGCGGCGCACAGCAAAAGACGGAAGCTGACGGCATGATGCAGCAGTTCGCGAAGCTTGGCAGACTGAAAGACCTGCCCGTTCAAAGCGAGCCGGTGCAAAAGGCTGTAGCAGCAATTCAGCAATATATTACAGATTATTTTTACACCTGCACCAAAGAGATATTTGCCGGCTTGGGGCAGATGTACGCTGCAGATGAGAGATTTTCCACAAATATTGACGCAGTAGGTGGGCCCGGAACAGCAGCATTTGCGTCTGAGGCAATTGCCTATTACTGCCGTTAAGAGATAGTATTACAGGAAAAGGACAAATTACTCGGAGAAACAGCATTGCAACAGGCAGTGCTGTTTTTTATATCCGAGAGGAAAGTGATATTTGATGAAAAACGCAGATTTGCGGTCTTGCATTCAAGGGAATAATTGCTATAATATATAATAGGTCATAAGAATACAGCACCGATGGGTTTGGCCCGGTCGGATGCTCTGTTTTTCTGACAAAGGGAAAGGCATCATTACAGAAAAGTCCAAATGGAAGGAGAAGAACCAAATGAAAAAATTTCCGGTTGCGCTGCAATTTTATTCCGTCCGCGATGAGGCCGAAAAGGATTTTTTCGGTGCACTGAAAAAAGTGAAGGAAATGGGATACGACGGCGTTGAATTTGCCGGACTGTACGGTAACCAGCCGGCAAACATCAAGGCCTGGTGCGCAGAGTTGGGGCTGGTACCCATTTCTGCCCATGTGCCGTTTGTTGATATGATGGAAAATCCCGATTTGCTTGCCGATTATTCACTGATTGGCTGCAAGTATGTGGCAATCCCCTATTTGACCGAGGAGTACCGTCCCGGTGCGGAGAAATTCGGCGAGGTGATTGAGGGCGCGAAGCTGTTGGGCGCAAAGGCCAAGGAGCTGGGAATACAGCTGCTTTATCACAATCATGACTTTGAATTTACCAAGGTTGACGGAAAATATGCACTGGATGTATTATATGATACGGTCAGTGCCGATCTTTTGGCAACAGAGCTGGATACCTGTTGGGTGAGGGTCGGCGGTGAAGATCCGGTCGCCTACATCACCAAATATAGCGGTCGCGCACCGGTGGTGCATTTGAAGGATTATGTGGGT
Organism: Faecalibacterium sp. UBA1762; assembly: GCA_002314755.1. Lineage (GTDB taxonomy): Bacteria > Bacillota > Clostridia > Oscillospirales > Ruminococcaceae > UBA1762. Next base: position 3,368 of record DCHC01000025.1, read on the forward strand.
AGTAAGACAGAGAATATGTATGCCCTGATCGGTATCGATAATGGTGGCGCAACTGCAAACGCCAAAGCGTTTGAGTTTCGTCCTGTGGGCTACGGTTGTCAGGATTTTTACAGTATTTTGTCTGCGGCGGAGGCCGCCGGCGCCAAGTGGGTTGTGGTGGAGCAGGATCAGCCCAGTATGGGACGCACTTCTATGGAGTGTGCCCGCATGAGCATAGGTTATGTCAAGACGCTGAACGGTTAATCAAAAGTCATAAAACCGTACCATATTAATACGGATAAAGGAGATTATCATTATGGCTGATATTTTAGATCGTTTTAAAGAGAATACCGAAGAGACACAGACCGCCGGTAAAAAGAAAGTGCGTGTCGGTATTATCGGTACCGGCTGGATCGCAGAAGCACACCTGATCGAGTACAAGCGGATGGAGGATGTCGAGATTGTTGCAGCCGCAGACTTGGTACCCGGTAAGGCAGAGGCATTGATGAAGAAGGTGGGCATTGAGGGTGTTCGTTTTTATCCCAATGACCGGGCGATGATCGATGCCGAAGAGTTGGATGCAGTCAGCATCTGCACCTATAACTGCCAGCACGCACCCTGTGCAATCTATGCTTTGCAGCACGGTGTGCATGTAATGCTGGAGAAACCCTTTACCGTCACTTTGGAAGAAGCTATTGAGGTCATGAAGGCGGAGAAGGAAAGCGGCAAGATTCTGACTATCGGCTTCCAACCCCGAATGAGTGCCAATATGCAGATGATTCGCAAGATTGTCGAGAGTGGCGAGCTGGGTAATGTTTACTATCTGCAGGCAGGCGGCGGCCGCCGCATGGGTATTCCCACTCCGTACGGAACTTCTTTTATCGCCAAGGATACCGGCGGTATCGGCGCTGTGGGCGATATCGGCGCATACTCTCTGGATATGTTGCTGGGTGCTGTGGGTTATCCTAAGCCGCTGACGGTTTCCGGTTATAAGTCTGATTTCTTCGGAAAAGACCCTGTGACCTATCCCGGTCATCCGGAGTACGCCGAAGCATTTGGCGTGGATGATTTTGCGGCTGCGTTTGTCCGTTTAGAGGGCGGTATTATTCTGGATTTCCGTATTTCCTGGGCAATGCATATGGATACTTGCGGAGATGCGCTGATTCTGGGTACAAAGGGCGGTCTGCGCATTCCCAGTACCGAGTGCTGGAACGGCAGCTTCGATAAGCCGTTGACGGTTTACCGTAACGTAGCCGGTGAGATGGTCTCCTACCAGGTACCGCTGATTGATGACGGTGATGATTTGTTCTACAAAAAGCTTCGTTCCTTCATCACTGCAGTTCAGACTGGCGGCAAGGCCACTGTACCTAGCAGTGAGATCGTTTACAATCAGGCAATTATTGACGCCATAGTGCAATCGGCAGAATGCGGGCACGAGGTAAAGGTCAAGATTCCAAAGGTTTAATCCGCAGTTGAAATGCTGCAAACAAAATACAGAAAGAAATCGATGACAGTATATAAGGAGAAATAATAGCATGATTCGTGTTACTGTGTGGAATGAATTTCTGCATGAGCAGACCGAGGAAGAAATTCGCAAGGTCTATCCCAACGGAATTCACGAGTGCATAAAAGAATTTTTACAGGATGATGAGATCACCGTACGCACTGCAACCCTGGATATGCCGGATTGCGGTATTCCGGAGGAGGTGTTGGCCCAGACGGATGTTCTGCTTTGGTGGGGACACGCCCGTCACCAGGATGTGCCTGATGAGGTTGTTGACCGCGTACAAAAGCATGTGCTGCAGGGTATGGGCCTTCTGGTTCTGCACTCTGGCCATCATTCCAAAATCTTCCGCCGCCTGATGGGTACGACCTGTAATCTGAAGTGGCGTGATGCCGACCGGGAACGTATTTGGACAGTTCATCCTGCACATCCCATTGCAAAAGGGATTCCGGAGCATTTTGAGCTGCCGCAGGAGGAAATGTACGGTGAGCAGTTTGATATTCCCACCCCGGATGACACGGTGTTCCTGGGCTGGTTTGCAGGCGGTGAGGTTTTCCGCAGCGGCTGCACCTTTACCCGCGGCAACGGCAGAATTTTCTATTTCCAGCCGGGTCATGAGTCCAACCCCACCTATAAGAATCCTGTGATTCAAAAGGTGATTCGTAACGCGGTACACTGGCTGTGCCCCGAGCAGCGCATTGAGATTCCCTGCCCGAATACAGAGTCTTTGGAAAAATAAGATATCATAAACAGTGCGGTTACGGTACCCTGTGAAAGCCAACAGCAGTTGACATAAGGCAGGGTACCGTTTTTTATTTAAAAAACAAAAAGTGATAAAGGACAACCAAATGATAAAAGAGAATTGACATTAGCGGACAGATGAAATACAATAGGATAGATTCGTGAGAAAACGATTTTACACGCTAAAAAATGAAGAACGGAAAGTACAGTTTATGGTTTTGAGAACAACTGGCAGAAAGAACGATGCGCCATGGATAGATAAGACACTGTTTACGGTGGAAACACCCGGAGGCAAGTTGAATCTGTTTTCCCAGATGATTCCGGCACTGTGTGAATCTATTGGGGTACAGTTGATCGGTACGGTCAGCACTGCCTTAATTAGTGAGTATTCTCAGCAGGCGGTGGTTGCCCTGGGGGCCGCAAATACGGTGATTGCCTTTCTGCTGTTGCTGGTTATGGTCATATCCGTAGGAGGCTCTATTGTCATTTGTCAGAATATCGGCGCAGATAGGACGGAGGATGCAGCTGCCGCCTCCGGTACAGCAATCTCGTTGTGTCTTGGGGTTGGCATACTGCTGGGCTGGGGTACGGCCTCTTTCGCAAAGCCGATCATGACGGCAATGAATCTGACCGGGACATCCTTACAATACGGAATTACTTATTTTCGTATTCGCATGCTATGCCTGCCTTTGGTAGCTGTGACCAACCCGATCACCGCTATTATGCGGTGCAACGGCTATCCGAAATGCACCCTGGTGGTTGGCTTTGTGAACAGTATTTTAAACTACCTGTTATGCCTGGCCGTGCTGCGGCTGAATGTGTTTCCGACTGTTTCCGGGGTGACCGGCGTGGCTTTGGCTAATATCACTAGTCAGCTGATTGCGCTATTGACTGCTATCTTTTTTCTAAAAGGCCTGCGGATTGCGATCAAACTGCCCAGACACTCGGCTGAATGGCTTCAAAAAGCAAAGGCTGTCTTCCGTATCGGCATCCCGTCTGCTATCTCAGAGGGCTCCTTTACCTTAGGACAGATCGTGATCACCTCCTTTTTGGGAAAAATAGGTGATACTGCCCTGGCTGCGAAGGTCTATTTCAGCAATATTTTTGCCTATACCTATCTGTTTGGCTATCAGTTAGGTCAGGCAAACGCCATTTTGGTAGGCAGACTGTTCGGCTTTGGCGATTATGAAAGAGCAGACCGGATGACAAGACAACTGCACAAGATAACCCTGCCGGTCAATATCAGCCTGTCGCTGCTGGCATTTATCCTGCGGGTTCCTATTTTGTCAGGGTTTACCGACAATCCTGATATTTTTGCTTTGGCTATGCCGGTTATGCTGATCGATCTGGTGGCGGAAATCGCCCGGGGCTTCAGTCATGTCAGCGAGTATTCCCTGCGGGGAACTGGCGATGTGACCTTTATTATGGCTGCGACAGTAACCTCCTGTTGGTGCTGCAGCATCGGCCTGGGGTATTTGTTTGGCATTGTACTCCATTGGGGGCTGGTAGGCATCTGGGTTGCCGTTGCCATAGATGAAAGCATCCGTGCAATTGTGACTGTCAGCCGTTGGAATTCTAAAAAATGGTATACGGTAAAGCAAAAGAAAAACAGAATATGACCTCACAACGGGCTTGCAATTTGATCGGATATGCATTATGATGAAGGTGAAGAGTACCCGTATTGTGGGGACACCGTCAGAAAAGATAAGGGGCGAAGAAAATGATCGGATGGATAATTTTGGCGCTTGTAATACTGTTCCTTGTAATTGTGATGTTCCGCACGGCATGGTTCCGACCGAAAAATCAAATTCCGGTAAATGATGAGGAAGTAACATTTGACAAAGAAGCTGCGGTAAGTGCCTTGCAGCAGTTGATTCGTTGCAAGACGGTATCCAGCTATGACCCTTCGCAGGAGGATGACAGGGAATTTCAAAAGCTGATTGATCTGCTGCCGACTTTGTATCCCCATGTTTTGCAAAGCTGCAGTCTGCTAAAGCTGCCAAACCGGGCTCTTTTGTTCCGCTGGCAGGGAAAAGAACCCGGTGAACCGGCGGTATTGATGGCACATTACGATGTGGTGCCGGTTAATGAAGAGGGCTGGGAGAAGCCTCCTTTTGACGGCATCATTGAGGACGGCGTATTGTGGGGGCGCGGTGCGCTGGACACGAAGGTATCATTTAACGGTATTCTTTCGGGCGCGGAGGCGCTGTTACAGCAGGGCTTTACGCCGAAAAATGATATTTATTTTGCTTTCTCCGGCGGAGAAGAGGTTAACGGCCAGGGGGCAGTAAATATTGTCAATTACTTTAAAGAACAGGGTATTACCCCCAGCATGGTGGTTGATGAGGGCGGCGCCGTGGTGGAAAATGTCTTTCCCGGTGTATCGCAGCCCTGTGGTTTGATCGGTATTGCGGAAAAAGGGATGTTGAATGTGGAGTACCGTATCAAATCCGGCGGAGGGCACGCTTCTGCGCCAAAGCCTCATACCCCGGTAGGCAGACTGTCTATGGCCTGTGCCAAAATGGAGACACATCCTTTTAAGGCACACTTGACCAAGCCGGTTGCCGAAATGTTTGATACGTTGGGTCGGTATTCCGGTTTTGCGTATCGTTTGATATTTGCAAATCTTTGGTGTTTTGGGTGGGTGCTGGATCTATTGTGCAAAAAAACCGGCGGAGAATTGAACGCCCTAATGCGTACCACGGTTGCCTTCACCCAAATGAACGGCAGCAAAGCACCCAATGTCATTCCGCCGGAGGCTACCATGGTTTCCAATATCCGGCTTAATCCTATGGATTCTGTAGATTCGGCTTTGGCATATATCAAAAAGACGGTTCGGGATCAGGATATCACGCTGACGGCAACCACCGCAATGGAACCCAGTCCGATTTCACGCACCGACTGTGCGGGTTGGCAACGGGTCGCATCTGCGGTAGCTTCCACCTGGAAGGGCTGTTTGGTCGCTCCGTACCTGATGGTACAGTGTTCTGACAGTCGCCATTATGCCCCTATCAGCGACCGGGTCTATCGGTTTTCCGCCATGGATATGACGCCGGAGGAGCGTGGTACATTGCACGGAAATAACGAACGCATCCGGCTGGAGACAGTAGCCCGCGCTGTGGAGTTTTTCATCCGTGTTATGAAAGAGTGCTGAGAATTCAGTTTACACATTTTAAGAAGGAGTATCCCTATGAATTTTCCCAATGAAGTTGCATTAGAAAGAACCTTTGACGAACCCCAGACCCTGTGCGGCCTGATGGATGACCCAAGAGCCTGCGCCGGTTTTCGGGATTTGCGTTCCTTGATGGATGATAAAACCGTGTTGCGTAACCCAAACAAGGGGTGGTTTTGGCATTATATCGATAACGGTATGGTGCGTGAAGAGTACTATGCAAAGCATGACCCGAATGATGCGCTGGAGGATTTTCCCGGTTTAAATCATCTGTATCTGCGCTTCGATTGGGGTGACATTGAGCAGGAAAAGGGTGTTTACCATTTTGAACGCCTGGATGAGATCATGAAGCTGTGGGGAGAACGGGGCTACACCTTCTCTATGCGTGTTTGTACCTATGAGGCACAGGTTACTCAAAATGGCTCGGTGCCGCAGTATGTTTACGAGGAGGGCGCCAGGTGCTACCGTTTACCCGGCGGTCAGCTTCAGCCAGATTTCGGGGATCCCATCTTCTTGCGTTATCTGGAAAAATTTCTTGCTGAGATGGGGCGCAGGTATGACGGTGACCCCCGTATTGAATGTGTGGACATCGGTACGCTGGGGACCTGGGGTGAGGGCCACACCGTAGAGGGTGACGAGCGCATTTACCCCATGGAAGTTATCAAAAAGCATATGGACCTGCATGCAAAGTATTTCCCAAACACCTTTTTGGTTTGCAACGACGACCATATTGCCGGGCGCATGTATAAAGGCGAGGCGGAAATGCAGGAGATGCTGAACTATGCGGACGCCCGCGGCCTTTCCGTACAGGATGACTCTATCTGCTGTGACGGCTATACCCAGATGAACGGCTATGATACCATGCGTGCCTGTTGGGCATTTGACAAGCTGCAGCACAATGGCCCCAATGTGATTGAGCTGGCGCACTACACATATATCAAACCGCGGTATGAGGAGCATTTCCGCGCCGGATTTACCATTATCGAGGCGCTGAAAAATTCTCATGCCACCTTTGCAGGCTTCCACGGTTATCCCCGTGTCTGGCTTGCCAATGAAAAATGGTTAACGGAGTATTGCGCCAACCGGCTGGGCTATTGGTATTTCGTTACCGGCGTGCAGGTACAGCCGCTGCAGAATACCGCTCACAATATGGTACGCCTGTTTGTGGAGAACCGGGGCTGGGCCGAGGCTCATCACAGGTATCAGCTGCGTTTGGCTTTGAAAAAGGACGGGGTATTGTATCCGGTAGATGTGGATGCGGATAACCGGAGTTGGATGCCCGGTGAGGCACAGCAGGTGGATCTGCGAATGGACTGCCGCAGGATGGCAGCAGGTGACTATGAGCTATGTATCGGTATGTTTGCCGGCGAACGCCCGGTAAAGTTGGCACTGAAGGAGAGCTGCTACGCAGAGGGATATTATGCCCTGTGCAAAGTTACCGTAAGCGAAATTTAATGAACCAAAGGAGAAGTATTCGGATGGAGGACACATCCGGATACTTTTTCACTTAAACAACAAAGAAAAGGTAAAAGAGTGAAATGAAATATCCGGAATTTTCTGAGATTTTTTTGCCGGAATGGAAGTTTCCTGTCATCAGTTACCGTACCGGAATGACGGTGTATGAGGAAGCCTTTGAAAACGGCATATTCTATTCTTGTGGGTGGAATACCGCAGGATATCCGCTGAATGTTTTGCAGAATACCCCCACACGTTTTACATTACACCAGTTTACCAAGCCCTCAGCTTTCCGCTTTTGTGTAAACGGGACGGCGGCTTACGAGGGCATGAGCTATCTGGGTACTGAGATCTTGACGGAAGGCAATACCCAGGTAGCAAGGGTTAAGCTGACCAACCTCGGTTGCGATGTCAATATCACAGTGGAAACCCGTTTGGATGGCACACAGGTTCTGGCACGCCGTTTGGTGGTGGAAAACATCGGTGCGGCAGAGGCTGCGATATCCGATATTGCCATCATGAGCGGCGGCGTGGAGGTAATCAGTGGTTTACAGGAAAAAGGAAAAGCTGCCCATTGCTCTGAAAAGTTGTACAGTGTGGGATATATGCAGCTCGATACCACTCTACACGAGGGCGATTTTGGCTGGCGGCCACTGCCGATGGATGAATTCAGCTTTGCCGGCAGATACGACCGGGAGCGCTATCGTTATCCCATGGTGATGCTGCGCAACAATTTGATGGGTAGTTTTCTGTATGCACAGCTTGCCTGGAGCGGCGGTTACCGTTTTTGCTTTGATCTGGATGCTCACCCGTTAAAGGATGTGAGCAAGTTGGCCTGGAGCGCCGAGCTGGAGGGACACCTGCCCCAGCTGCTGCTTGCACCCGGGGAGGTGTTTGAAAGCCCCTGGCTGCACGTGTGCATGCTGCAGGGAGATTTGGACGATGCGGTCAATGCTATGCACGACCACAGTCGGCGCAGTATTCTGAACAATCCCCTGGCAGAAGGCGGTAGCTGCGCCATCGGTGCCGGTATGGGTCCCGAGCATGATATGTCGGTGGAAATCAGCAAACGGTATATCGACCAGATGGGTGATATGGGGGCAGAGGTCTTTATTATTGACGCAGGGTGGAACTGTCCTCCCGGTCTGGTCAGCGAATGGTTTGTGCGCAACGGAGACTGGGAACCCAATGCGAAGCGTTATCCCAACGGGCTTGCCGAGCTGCGGGAGTACTGTCACGCTCGGGGTATGAAGTTTGGTATGTGGATGGAGCCGGAACGGTTGGGAGAATGGGCACCTATCCGGAAAGAGCACCCGGAGTGGATGGCAATGCTGGCAGACGGTACTAGGTCGGCACATATGATCGATATGACCAATCCGGAGGCCGCCGCCTGGATTGAAAATGAAATAGCCCGTTTTATTGAGCGGGAAAAGCTGGATCTGTTCCGGCTGGACGAGGCGGTACAAAACGGAGAACTGCACTATTTAAGCAATAAGCCCCGGCGTGAGGATGCTAATATTCGCCATACAAAAGCAGTATACGCCATGTTCACCCGTTTGCGTCAACGTTTTCCGGGCGTTATCTTTGAAAACTGTGCCTCCGGTGGCGGTCGGTGCGATCTGGGCATGATGCCCAATTTCCATCACACATGGGTTTCGGATAACCAGTTTGCGCCCCGTTCGGTTATCATAACCGAAGGCATGACAATGGTACTGCCACCGGAGCGGGTGGACCGCTTGGTCAGCGGGATGGGCTGCCATACTGCCGCAGAGTTTTCTTTACATATGCGCAACGCCATGTTCGGACACATTAGTATGAACGTCGTAGCGTCCACCTCATCGGCAAATCCGCAGCAGATGACATTTATTCACCATAGCTTGCAGATATATAAGGAATTTATCCGCCCGATGCTCTCCACAGCACATATCTATCACCATACCCCGGAGGCAGGTACGTATTTAAACGGAACGCCCGCGGTGTTGGAGCTGGCATCCCCGGTGGGGGATAAGGTTGTTCTGGGCGCGTTTGCGCCTACGGATTTTACCGGGGATACGCTGCATATCGTACCCAAAGGGGTTGCGATGAGCGGAAGCTATCGGGTCACATGGGATAATTCCGGTGCGACAGCTGTTATGACCGGTACGGAGCTGGGCAGCTGCGGGGTGACGGTTCGGCTGAAAACTGCGCTTTCCTCTGAGTTGGTATTGATCGAAAAGGTCGAAATATAAAGGATGTATAGCGAAAAAGCCCTTTTTATGAAAGAGGGCTTTTTCTAATGAAAATGATTTGCTTTTCTGACAAAAAACTGTTTCTTTTTCTTCTGAAAAATGGTATGATTATATTTGTATAATTATGTAATGGTATCGACTTAAACGGAAACATTGTCGCAAGAGGAAGATGAATATGAAAAACCCAAATGAGGTGCAGGGGCAGCAGGAGCAGCCCGAAATAAAGGAACAGACTTTTGGCGGAGCGCTTTTTGGCTTTAAGCGCAGTGCGGTGTTAGAGTATGTCCGAAATTTAAGTGATGAAAATGAAAAATATGTCCGGACACTGGGTGAATCCATTGATCGGCTGCAGCACAGCTTACAGGTTTCTCAGGAGGAATCAGAACGGTTACGCCAACAGATTACTCAGCTGAACAATGCGTTGGATACCAGCAACAATCACGCGGCAGCCAGTCAGGAACAGGCAAATTCCATCCGGGTACAGCTTGCGCAGTGTCAGGAACAGCTTCAGTTGCGAGAGGAAGGGTGTGCCAGGTTACAACAGGAACAAGAGGCATTGAAGAAGGAAAATGATGAAATCTCCGTTGAGATTGCACAGGCCAAGCTGTTAGTCACACAGTCAGAGGAGCGACTGGCAGCAGAAACGGCAAGACATACAGCCCGTGAAGATGAGCTGAAAAAACTTTATCTACAAAAACTGAAAGAGACGCAGGACAGTGCCCAGGAGGAAAAACTAAAGCTGAACCAGCAGGCTACCAGACGGGAACAACTGTTGCAGCAGGAGAATGAGGAAAAGCTGAAGACGTTAAATGCGGATGCCGAATTCTTTTTGCAGCGACTGGAGGAAAAGACCGACGCACAACAGGCAAGGCTTGTTCGCAGTGTGGAAAAGGTGGACGCTGATTTAGTTCAGATCCGACAGGAAATGGAGTTGTTGCACGGTCAACTGTCGGATGCCCGCGGCAGAATACAGCAAACCACCCGGCAGTTGGATGATCTGTTGGACCGTATGCCGGAACAGTCCGGCTTGGATTCGACCCACGCTAAAGGCCGTGTTTCGATAGATGATGACGGAGAGCTGGCGGGGAACAATCCACCAAAACAGGATCCTCATAAAGAGAAGGCGTACAGAATGGATAGTGAACAGATTCACCGATCGCAGGGTCCTGACTTCGGTAACCCGGAGAAAGCAAACAGAGCGCAGTCTGCCCAATCCTCACCGAAATTTACGACCGTGCGCTCCACCCGAACCTCGGTCACGGACCATTTGCTGGATGCTTTGGGCAGGCTTTGGGAGAAAAAATAACATTTTCACAGCTGTTTCGTAGGATAAAGCTCCATTAAGAGTATAATTTGAGACACAAACCGTTTGTCTTTGCTTGAAAAACAGCCAGAAATGCGGTATAATCATTAAATATGGTCTCTGCGACAGTATTTGAGATAAGGAGGAAATGCCCGATGAGAGAAAAACGAACCGGAAAACCAACAAGCCGGTCGGTACCGTCCGCTTCTCAGGGTAGCACTGAAGCAAAAACTTCCCGTAAACGCAAAAAGAAGAAAGGAAGCCCCTTTGGAAGATTTTTGCTGGGACTGATAAAGTTTTGCTTTGCCATTCTGTGCCTTGCAATTATTGCAACCTCGGTAGTGGCAGTTATGGTAAGCAGTTATCTGGCAGAAACAACCGCAGATGACGAGACACTGCTGAATTTGGATAACTTGAAACTGAGTTACAGCTCGGTTATTTACGCCAAAGATCCTACTACCGGTGAATATTTTGAATATCAAAAGCTGATCGGCGACGAAAACCGTGAGTGGATTGAGCTGAAGGATATTCCGGCAGTGGTTCAGAATGCGTTTGTTTCCGCAGAGGATCAGAACTTCTGGACACACAAAGGCTTTAGTTTTACCCGTAACATTTATGCGGTACTGAACGAGGTCAGCTACAAGCTGACAGGAAATTATATTCGCGGCAGTAAGCAGGGCGCTTCTACCATCAACCAGCAGTTGATTAAAAACCTGTTAGGTGATGACGCCGATGAAGGTATGGCTGGCTATATGCGTAAGGTGCGCGAGGTTTTCCGCGCCTTTATCTTGGACAAGCGCTATTCCAAGGAGATGATTCTGGAGGCGTATCTGAATGTAATCGGTCTGACCGGTAATACCGCCGGCGTAGAGGCAGGAGCACAGAGCTATTTCGGTAAAAGTGTAGGCGAGCTTTCGATAGCGGAGGCAGCCAGCCTTGCCTGTATTACCAAAAACCCTACCAAATATAATCCTTGGAACCATCCGGAGGAGCATCTGGAGCGTCGGGACTATGTTCTGCAATGTATGTATGAGCAGGGCTATATTACCCAGGCAGAGTACAAGAATGCACTGAATACACCGTTAAAGCTGTACGATAACTCTATCGATGCGCTGGATGAGACAAATGAGGACGGTACGGTTACCGGTAATAAAATCGTTGAGACAACGGATCCCGAAACCGGCGAAATCATCTCTACTGTTGTACCGTATACCTGCAAATACAACTATTTTGTGGATAAGGTCATTGAAGATGTCATCGACGATTTGATGGAACAAAAAGGCTATACCCGCAGCGAGGCTACTTATTACCTGTATAACGGCGGTCTGAGCATCTACTGTACCGTGGATGTTAAGCTGCAGGAAGAGATGGAAAAGGTAATGGCCAACGCGGAGATGTTCCCGGTCATTCCCACCACTGTAAAGGATTCCGCCGGTCAGAATGTGTTGGACGAGGACGGAAATCCGGTTACCATTACGCCGCAGTCCGGCATGGCCTCCGTCAACTATAAAGGTGAACTGGTCGCAACGGTTGGCGGCTTGGGCACCAAGACAACCGACCGCTGCCTCAACCGCTCTACGGATTCTGTCCGTCCGGTTGGTTCTACCATGAAGCCTATCGGTGTTTATGCGTTGGGCATTGAATACGAATATGTAACCTTTTCCTCTGCATTTCCGGATTTGGCAATTCAGGTGCCGGCATCCAAGCTGGATCCGGAGGCACCGGATCCCAATGAGATGGTGGATTGGCCCAGAAACTATGCAGGCACCCCTTCCGGAGATACCGTTACGGTAGCCAGTGCCCTGGCGCGAAGCCTGAACACGGTTGCGGTTCGGGTTGGTGAGCTGGTTACCCCGCAAAACTCCTATGAATTTTTAAGCAGCACCCTTCAGATTTCATCGCTGGTTTATCCCAACGACCTGGATAACGGTCCCATGAACCTGGGAAGCTTGACGCAGGGCATTTCTCCCTATGAGCTGGCAGGTGCATACTCTATTTTTGGCAGCGGTGGTACCTATACCACCCTGCATAGCTACACCAGTGTGGAAAACCGCAGTGGCGATGTTATTGTTGAGCCGGTCATTACTACCGTACAGGCGATCAGCGATTCTACTGCGATGATTATGAATAAAATGCTGTACGGTGTTTTGCATGGCGGTACCGGTGACGGTCTATATGTGCGGGATGATATGGAGAGTGTGGGCAAAACCGGTACGACCAGTGATGATAAGGATCACTGGTTTGTCGGACTGACCCCCTACTATTGTACTGCGACCTGGTGGGGTTATGACGATCAGATTGAACTGAACTGGCATAACTACGGTCAGCATCCACCGACGGTTGCATGGCGCGCCGTTATGGAGGCAGCACAGGAGGGACTGGAATACAAGGCATTCCCCAGCAGTGAAAGCGTTGTGGAGGTCGCCTACTGCACAGAAAGCGGTTGTAAAGCCGGACCGAATTGCCCCAGTACGACAGTGGGCTATTATAAGGCAGACGGCCGTCAACCGGATGAAGTGTGTACCCTGCACGGTTAAGTCAGGTTATCAGACAGTTTAAAGCCGCAGCCCGACAGGACTGCGGCTTTTGTTTAACATGAAAGAAAAAGAGAAACGATAATGAAAAAATCCCGTGCCGCCCCAAAAAGGAACGACACGGGAACAGGCTTTATAACAGGTAATAATTACATGGAGTAGTTGTCGAAGTAACCCTGAATTAAAACAATTGGGGTACCCTTGTCGCCGCTGCCACTGGTCAGATCACACAAAGAACCGATCAAATCGGTCAATTGGCGGGGAGTGGTGCCTTCGGATGCCATTTTACCCTTCAGATTGTTGTCCTTTTTGGTGATGGAATCACGGATAGCGGCGGTCAGTTCATCACCGGACAGACCGGCGAAATCGTTATCGGCCAGATATTTCAGCTTCAGCTCATTGGGGGTACCGGCCAGACCGGAGGTATATGCGGGGGATACAACAGGATCAGCCAACTCCCAAATTTTGCCGACAGGATCCTTAAATGCGCCATCGCCGTAAATCATTGCTTCGATATTTTTGCCGGTTGCAGCAACCAGCCTGTTATGCAACGCGTCGACAAAGGTTTGGCAGTCACGGGGGAACAGCTTTACGGTTTCTTCGGTGGCTTTATTGGAACCCAGCAGGCCGTAGTTCTCGTTGTAACCGCTGCCGTTAACGGAGGAGGTCAAAATCTCATCCATGCACAGCACTTTTTCGGCACCAGCAGCAATCAGCTTGCGCTTGTTGCGCTTGCGGGTGTGAATATCACACAACAGAACATTTTTGGTATAGTTCAAAATGGTCTCAGCATGATTGGAAAAAATCACCTCGACCTCACAACCGCACTCACGGATTAGGTCGGTGTAGTATTTGACATAGTCAACACCTGTAAACGGATGAACGGTGTAACCAAAGGTCTCACGGTACTGCTTTTCATTCATAACAGTATTCCAGGGGTCAACACCCTTTTCGTCCATCAAATCATCACTGAACAGATGATTGCCAACCTCATCAGAGGGGAAAGAGAGCTGCAGCACTATTTTTTTAACACCTTTGGCCATACCGCGCAGGCAGATAGCAAAGCGGTTACGGGAAAGAATGGGGAACACGACACCGATGGTATCAGCAGCAAATTTAGCTTTTACATCGGCGGCGATTGCGTCAACACTGGCGTAGTTTCCCATGGCGCGGGCAACGATACTCTCGGTTACGGCTACGACATCCCTGTCATGAAATTCAATAGCGTTTTCCTTACCGGCTGCGACAATGCTATCAGTAACAATAGAAACCAGATCGTCACCCTCACGGACGATGGGGCAGCGAACACCGCGAACAACAGTACCAACAGTTCTCATGAATCGGTTCCTCCATATATTTTATATTTAGCCACACAATAACCGGTATTTTACCGGTTACACTTATATTATATTCCATTCTTGACATAAGTAAAGATTTGGTTTATTATATTTAATATAAGAATTAGTTATATCTAATAACAAGGGAGAGATACAACGATGGCAGTGGATCCGGAGTTTTATCGGGTGTTTAATGCGGTGGCGGAAAGCGGAAGCTTTTCTGCAGCAGCAGAGAAGTTGTATGTGACCCAGCCGGCTGTCAGTCGTTCCGTTCGTCTGTTAGAGGAACAGCTGCAGGTAACCCTGTTTATGCGCCGCAGACACGGTGTGGAGCTGACCAGTGAAGGAAACCTGCTACTTGGTTACACAAGCTCGGCACTGGGCCTGCTGGAGGCAGGGGAGGCCAGGCTGAGAAAGCTTGGTACATTAGATGCCGGTGAGCTGCGGATCGGTGCGTCGGATACGGTTTCCCGGTGGATTCTGCTGCCTGTGGTAGAGGAGTTCTCCCATCGGTGGCCACAGGTCAGCCTGAAAATCATCAACCGGACCTCGCCTGACACGTTGGATCTATTGGGAGAGGGAGGCGTAGATATCGGCTTTGTGAATATGCCCATGTCTAAGTCGGACACGGTTTTTGAAGAGTGTTGCCGCGTTCATGATATCTTCGTTGCAGGTCAGCGGTTTACAGAACTGAAAGATCAAGTGCTGACCCCGGCACAGCTTTCGCAGCAGCCGTTGATTATGTTGGAAAGAGCGTCAAACAGCCGTCGATGGGTGGATAAGCATTTTTTAAACTGTGGGGTATCCCTTTCTCCGGAAATAGAACTTGGCGCGCATAGCCTTTTGTTGGATTATGCGGCAATTGGTTTGGGGGTCGCCGGGGTTATCCGGGAATTTTCTGCGGACGCGCTACAGCAGGATGGACGGTTGTTTGCTCTGCAGGTGGAGCCTCCGGTGCCGGAACGCGCCATAGCGGCCTGCTACCCGGAACGGATTGCGCTGTCCGCGGCAGCAAGAAAATTTATTGATTTGGTAAAGCAGCATTCCCGCAGTTCCTATGCCGGATAGGGTAAACCATTAGCAACCCCAAAAGATAAACTCTTTATATACATTATATTATATTGGAGGAAACACATGAGAATTGACAAATATTTAAAGGTTTCGCGACTGATTAAGCGACGTACCGTTGCCAATGAGGTGGCCGATGCCGGGCGTATTGAGGTGAACGGCAGACCGGTGAAGGCAAGCTACGCGGTGAAGGAAGGCGATATCATCACAGTGTGCTTTGGCAACCGCCCGGTGAGTGTCCGGGTGCTTTCTGTAGAGGAGCCGAAGGGCAAGGATGTGGCGCGGGAAATGTACGAAATCGTGGAGCAGAATCCCCCTCTGGCACATTCGGAAAACCTGTAAAAGGGCTTCGTAGGCAGGAAAAAACACCCGAAAAATAGCTGAAGACCTGCTGTTTTTCGGGCGTTTTTACGCAAAGAGAAGTCTCTATTTAATGCAGTAACAGATAATAAATTCGGACGGACGCAGAGCGCAGTACACAGAGTGAGTTGGCATTTTTGAAGCAAAAGCGCTGTAAGACGCACTGTCGAAAAACAACCAATAATAGTGCTTTTGCGTTTTGACCAAAGAAAATGGCTAAAATCGTGCATAATCACAAGAAAAAGCAAGGACAGAGGCCACTCCTTTCTGATTTTGCGCCAATACCCCTTTTTTGAGAATTTTCAGTGCTAAAACCGAGGGTTGACGCAATAAAGGCTTTTTTGGTAAAATTTCAAGGTCTGCAAAAACCATGAAAGGAGGGGACGCACGCATGCATCATTTATTCATATTGTTACGGCACAGTTTGCAATATTGTATTGGGCGGGTAAGGCACCTGCATCATCGCACCCGTGAGCTTGCCTATCGGTTTGTGATCCGTCGCATCCCCAAGGTCATTACACTGGTTACGGCGGCAGTCTGTTTGTTTGTCGGTATCAGTCTGGTTTTCGATCGAATCAATCTGGTTTATGTAACCGATTCGGACGGAGACCGCACCGTGTTGTTGACCCAAGAGGAAAATGCTGATGAGTTGGTTAAGCTTTCCGGTATGCAGGTAGGCGAATATGATGAGTACTATTACACTGCATACGGTGGCAATCATGCTGTACTGACCGTACAGCGTGCATACGAGGTTAAAATTATCGCAGACGGAAAAACCAGCACGGCTTATCTGAACGGAGGAACCGTTCAAGACGCTCTGGAGCAGTTAGATATTACCTTAGGCGAGGATGATTACGTGGAGCCTTCGCTGCATACAAACCTTGCCCAGGGCGACACAGCTCGGGTCTACCGTGTCAGCTATATGGATACCGTAGAAACCACCCCCATACCTTATGAAACGGAGTACCGCTATACCAGCCTGCTTTACCGTTGGCCCTCCCGTACCTATGTGCTACAGCAGGGTTCTGATGGTGTAGAGGAAAGCACCTATCGGGAACGGCTGGTGGATGGTGTGGTGGAAAGCCGCAGTCTGGTCCGCAGAATCACGACGGTGGAACCCGTGGTGGAACGAATTTTGGCTTATCAGGCGGGAGCTCCTGTTTCCAGATTGGAGACGCCTGCCGGATATACGGTAACGGATAATGTGCCCAGCAGTTATCGGTACAAGATTACCAATGCAATCTGCACCGGTTATTCTTCGCCCACAGGCAGAGGCGCCAGTCGGCTGGGCCTGTATGCCGGCACTGTGGCGGTTAACCCATACGAGATACCCTACGGCAGCTTAATGTATATTGCATCTGCTGACGGCAGCTTTGTATACGGCTGGGCAATTGCAACCGATACCGGTACCGCTTTGATGGACGGCATCATTGATCTGGATTTGTTCTATGACACCTATCTGGAAAGTTGCTTGAACGGCAAAAAACTGTTGAATGTATATGTGGTGAGCTGATTACACACTCAAATGGAATACGGCAGTACTGTCGCCCGGATTAACCGGGGTGGTCAGTCTGCCGTTTTTCTTTTGCCAGAGTGACGGGGATGATTTTAAGAGTAGGAAAACTGTGTATTTTATACAAAAATCAGTAAAATGCTGTAGAAAGATAAAGTAAGAATGTATGATTTGTACTTGCAAAAACCCAAAAAAATGATATCATTATAGTGTAGAGATAGTATCTGTAACGCTATTTGACAATGCAATACAGATGCCCGGCAAAAAACCTGTCTGTGGAAAGGATGATCGGTATGGACATTCCCCAAAGTAAGGATTTAGAGCTGCCTATTTATCTGTTCCGTGAGGGAACCAACTATTGTGCGCATGAGCTGTTCGGTGCCCATAGCGCAACTCATCACGGTGTGGAGGGTGTGGTCTTTCGGGTCTGGGCTCCCCATGCGCAGGCGGTCAGCGTTGTGGGTGAGTTTAACGACTGGAACGAACGCAGTAATCCCTGCGGTAATATAAACGACAGCGGTATCTGGCAGACCTTTATCGCCGGTGTCAGGCAATTTGATTTGTACAAGTTCTGCATCAAGACGGAGGATGACAATTACCTGTATAAGGCGGACCCGTTTGCCTTTCATACGGAGACACGGCCGGGCGATGCCAGCAGATTTTATGAGATAGAGGGCTATGAGTGGCAGGATGCCGATTGGCAGCAGCAAAAACGGTCCGGGAACCCCCTTGAAGGGCCGGTTAATATCTATGAGATGCACCTTGGCTCCTGGAGACAGCATCCGGATGGCAAACCGACCACCTATCGGGAGCTCGCGACAGAGCTGGTGGCTTATTTAAAACGGATGCAGTATACCCATGTGGAGTTTTTGCCGGTGACAGAACATCCGTTGGACGGCTCCTGGGGATATCAGACCACTGGCTATTTTGCACCCACCTCCCGGTTCGGAACTCCGCAGGATTTTATGTATCTGATAGATGCCTGTCATGTAGCGGGCATTGGGGTGATCATGGACTGGGTCCCGTCCCATTTTCCAAAGGATCGTTTTGGACTATACCGGTTTGACGGAAAACCGTGTTTCGAAAATGCAGACCCAATGCAGGGTGAGCATAAGCAGTGGGGAACGGCGGTTTTTGACTACGCGAAAGGAGAAGTAAAATCTTTTCTGATATCGGGAGCGCTGTTTTGGCTGGGAAAATACCACATTGACGGTTTGCGGGTGGACGCGGTTGCCAGTATGCTGTATCTGGATTACGGCAGACAACCTGGAGAGTGGCGCCCCAACCCGGATGGGGGCAGGGAAAACATAGCGGCCGTTACTTTTTTGCAGCAGCTGAATAAAGAGGTGTTCGCCCGGCTGCCGGGGGTGATGATGATTGCCGAAGAAAGTACCGCCTGGCCGTTAGTCAGTGCCCCCGTGGACGCGGGTGGCTTGGGGTTCAATTTGAAATGGAATATGGGCTGGATGAATGACATGCTGGAGTATGTGCAGGTGGATCCGCTTTATCGGGGCAGCTGTCACGAAAAGCTGACATTCAGCTTCTTCTATGCATTCAGCGAAAACTTTGTTTTGCCCATCTCGCACGATGAAGTGGTACACGGTAAAAAAAGTCTGCTGGACAAGATGTTCGGGGAGTACGACCGAAAGTTTGCCGGGATGCGGGTGTTTCTGGGATATATGATGGCGCACCCGGGTAAAAAGCTTCTGTTTATGGGACAGGAGTTCGGACAGTTTATCGAATGGAACGAGGCACAGCAGCTGGACTGGTTGCTTTTGGATTATCCGAAACACAGACAGCTGCTGGACTATACCCGGCAGTTGAACGGTCTGTACCGGCAGGCCCCGGCCTTCTGGCAGCAGGATTTCAGCTGGGATGGCTTTGAATGGATTGTGCCGGACGATCGCAACCAAAATATCGTCGTTTTTCTGCGGAGATCTGCCAATGAGGAACGACAGCTGATTGCGGTGTGCAATTTTTCAATGATTCCGCAGGAAAATTACCGCTTCGGCGTGCCTTTTGCGGGTAAGTATCGGGAGATTTGGAATTCGGACCGTAAAGAGTGGGGCGGATCGGATTGGCTGCCGACCGGCAAAAAAAGAAGATGCACTACCGTGACGGCAAAACCGGTGGAAGCGCATGGCAGACGGCAGTCTATCTGCGTGGATATTCCACCTATGAGCGTACTATTTTATGAGACGCCGTGTGAGGTACAACCGAAAAAAGAGGAAAAACCTGAATAGCTTGTGCTGAAAAAACGGGATGACCGTTTTGGATAGAATCGATAGGAAGAAAGGATGCAAAATGAAAGAGTGTATCGCAATGTTGCTTGCGGGCGGACAGGGATCCCGTCTGTACGCACTGACCCAAAAGCTTGCCAAACCGGCAGTGCCCTTTGGTGGTAAGTATCGCATTATTGATTTTCCGCTTTCCAACTGTGTAAATTCTGGTATTGATACCGTGGGTGTTTTAACCCAGTATCAACCGCTGGTGCTAAACGAATATATCGGCAGCGGCCAGCCTTGGGGGCTGGACCGGTTGCATGGCGGTGTGCATGTGCTGCCGCCATATCAGACGGCAACCGGGTCGGATTGGTACAAGGGTACGGCAAATGCCATCTACCAGAATATCAACTTCATCGACCGCTATCACCCGGAGTATGTGCTGATTCTATCCGGTGACCATATCTACAAGATGGATTACTCGCTGATGATTGAGCAACACAAAAAAACAGGGGCGGATTGCACCATTGCGGTGTTGGAGGTGCCCTGGGAGGAGGCAAGCCGTTTTGGCATTATGACTGCCGATGAAAACGGCGCTGTGGTCAAGTTTACAGAAAAGCCCAAGGAGCCGGATTCCAATTTGGCAAGTATGGGTATCTATGTGTTCAGCTGGGACAAGCTGCGCAGCTATCTGGTGGCGGATGAGGCAAAAACAACCTCGTCAAACGATTTCGGAAAAGATATTATCCCCGCAATGCTTTCCGACGGAGAAAAACTGTACACCTACGCCTTTGACGGTTATTGGAAAGATGTCGGTACGATTGACAGCCTTTGGGACGCCAATATGGATCTGCTGAACCCCGGTAAACCGCTGGATTTGTGGAGTGATGAGTGGAGAATCTATTCCCGTACGCCTGCGTTGCCCCCTCATTTTATTGATGCCGGTGCCAAGGTGGATAACAGTATTATCACCGAGGGCTGCCGGGTCTTCGGCACTGTGGAAAACAGTGTGCTGTTTGCCGGTGTAGAGATTCAAAAGGGTGCGGCCGTCGATAGCAGTATTCTGATGCCGGGCGCCTGTGTCGAACCTGGCGCGGTGGTACAGTATAGCATTGTTGCAGAAAATGTTACGGTAAAGACCGGTGCGGTGGTCGGTAAAAAGCCGGAAGACTGTGCCGATGTGGATGAATGGGGCGTTGCCGTGGTAGGTGAAGGCGTCACGGTCGGGGCAAGCAGTACGGTTGGCCCCAAGGCAATGATTCGTGAGGATGTGAAGGAGGGTGAGACTGTATGAGCAAGTCAGCAATGGGCATCGTTTTTGCCAATATGCACGACGAAGAGCTGCCATCTTTGACCCGTGAACGCACCATGGCAAGTCTTCCGGTGGCTGCGCGGTACCGTATGATCGATTTTCAGCTTTCCTGTATGACCAACGCAAAAATTAATCGCGTGGGTTTGATTGTTCGGCGCAACTATCACAGCCTGATGGATCACTTGGGCAACGGCAGAGAATGGGATCTGGCACAAAAGATGGGTGGGCTGACGGTTTTTCCGCCCCGTTCAGAGCCGATGAGCAACGACAATTACAAGGGGCGGATGGATGCGCTGCATTCTATTTTGCCCTACATCGAAACCGCAAAGGCGGAATATGTGGTCCTGGCAGATTGTGATTTTCTATGTACGCCGGATTATGAAAAAATACTGGCTTTCCACGAGCAGACGGGCGCTCAGGTGACCATTGTCTGCAGCCCTTACACACAGCTGCCGCGAGAGAATGTTACGGTTAAGACCAACGGTCAGGGCCGAGTGGAGCAGATTTTGCTGGATGACACCGGTGCAGAGGGTGATTTGCAAAGCATGAATATTTTCGTGCTCTCCCGTCAGCTGCTGTTGGAGTATATCCGTACCGGATACAGTAAGAATTACCGTCACTTTGTGCGGGATCTTTTGGTACGGGATACGGAAAACACCGGAATATATGCATACAACTACCAGGGGTACTGCTCACAAATTACCGACCTGGGCGGTTATTACCGCACCAATATGAGTCTTCTGCAGCCTGAGCAGCTACAAAAGCTGTTTGGCAGCGAGCCTATTTATACCAAGGTGCGGGATGAAGCACCCACCCGTTATGCAATGGACGCGAAGACAGGCAACAGTCTAATCGCAGACGGATGCATTTTGGAGGGCACGGTGGAAAACAGTGTGCTGTTTCGCGGAGTGCGGGTCTGCAAGGGCGCTGTGGTGCGCAACTGTATTTTGATGCAGGGTACTACAGTAGAGGAAAATGTCTGTATGGAGTACGCCATTACCGACAAAAATGTGGTAATTACCCAGGGAAAAAAATTTAGCGGGTCAGATTCCTATCCGGTATATGTGGAAAAGGGTGTTAAGGTGTAAATCACCCGGGTAAAACACAGTCTGAATCGAAAATAAGAGGAGTGCCTTACCGTGAAGGTTTTATTTTGTGCCAGTGAGGGGTTGCCCTACTGTATGTCCGGCGGTTTGGGAGATGTGGCGGGGGCGTTGCCCAAGGCGATGGTTGCTGCGGGGGTAGACTGCCGCGTTATTCTGCCGCTTTACAGTGATATCAAGCCACAGTACAGGGAAAAGATGGAGTTTTTGTGCCATTTTCAGGTCCCGGTTGCCTGGCGCAGTCAATACTGCGGATTGTTCCGGCTGCAGACGGATGGCGTGATTACCTATTTTTTGGATAATGAGTTTTATTTTAAGCGTCAAGGTCTGTACGGGTATATGGATGACGGGGAGCGGTATGTGTTTTATTCCAGAGCGATTCTGGAGGCATTGCGTCATCTGGATTTTGCGCCGGATCTGCTGCATACCAATGATTGGCAGACGGCATTGGTTAACCTGTATTTAAACCTGTATTACCGTGAGGATCCCAAATTTTACGCAATCAAGACATTGTTCACCATTCATAATATCCAGTACCAGGGAAAGTACGGCATGGATATGCTGCAGGATGTGCTGGGAATCGGCCAGGAAAATGCGCACCTTGTGGAGTACGAGGGTGATGTAAACTTTATGAAAGCCGCAATTGAGGCGGCGGACCGGGTTAATACGGTTTCTCCGACCTATGCGAGCGAAATATTAAGCCCGTGGTACGGCCACGGTCTGGATCCGTTACTAAACGCTCGCAGCTTTAAGCTGCGGGGTATTGTCAACGGCATAGATACCGAGATCTATGACCCGGCGCACGACAGGGCGTTGAGCTGTAATTACACGCCGCGTAGCTTTAAAAAGGGAAAAGCGGCTTGTAGAGAAGAGTTGTGTCAGTTGTTTGGCTTGCAGCAGGATGAGCGGCCGATTATCGGCATGGTCAGTCGTTTGGTAGACCATAAGGGCTTTGATCTGGTGTGTGCAGTGGGCGAGAAGCTGCTGCAAAGTGGCATGAAAATCGCACTTTTGGGTACGGGTAACGAGGTGTACGAGAATTATTTCCGCAGGCTTGCGGAAAAATTCCCCGGCAGCTGTGGGGTGAAAATTGCATTTCAGCCTGATTTGGCACATAAGATCTACGCAGGTGCGGATATCTTTCTTATGCCCAGCCAAAGTGAGCCCTGTGGCCTGGCACAGATGGTTGCGCTGCGGTACGGTACCGTACCTATTGTACGGGAGACCGGCGGTTTGAAGGACACCGTGTTTGAAAGCGGTGACTGCAAAGGAAACGGCTTTACCTTTGCACACTATAATGCGCAGGATTTGCTGTATACCTGTCTGCGTGCTCGAGACGGCTTTGCCGACAAAAAAGGCTGGGAGATTTTAGCCAAACGGGGTATGGCCTGTGACCATTCCTGGAGTGCCTCCTGTAAGGAGTATATCACCTTGTATCAGGAGATGCTGAATCTGTGGTGAGGGCAGATTAGCCGGATTGTTATTGGAAAAACGGTTTAAAGCTGCGCGGATTAAAACCTGCGCAGCTTTTTTCAGAAGAAGTCGGCTTTAACGGTTTTCGTTTTGATTGTGCAGAATAAAAAGTTTATTTCAAAAAAAGGCGAAAAAATGCTTGACTTTTTTGCTCAAATCAGTTATTATTATTAAGCGCTCTGACGGAGCGTATGGCGAATATAGGGGTATAGCTCAGCTGGT